>NZ_JAMYSE010000049.1:0-50444 GCF_040321795.1 Mesorhizobium sp. M0244
ATGCATGAGGCTCTGCGCCGGCCAGCCGGCTTAACCCTCGTACCGTTGCATATCGGATGACGGGCCGCCCTCAGGCCCAGCAATCATAGGGACTAGTGCGGAGATTGGCAGCTTCTGCGTCGCTTCTCACTTGCCGTAACCCTCCATCTCCATCATGTATCGACAAACAAGAGCGACGGGATATGCGTTTGACCATCCCCAACATGATCACGATCATGCGCTTCGTGCTGGTGCCGGCCGTGGTGCTGGCCATGCTGCAGGAACGCTGGGACTGGGCCTTTGCCGGTTTCCTTATTGCCGGCATTTCCGACGGCGTCGACGGCTTCATCGCCCGCCATTTCAATCAGTTTTCCAGACTCGGCGCCTATCTCGACCCGATGGCCGACAAGCTGCTGCTGGTTTCCGTCTTCGTGGTCATGGGCTTCAGCGGCGAGCTGCCGCTATGGCTGGTCGTCACCATGGTGTCGCGCGATGCGCTGATCGTCTGCGCCGTCGTGCTGTCCACCGTCATGGCGCATCCGGTCGAGATGAAGCCGCTCCTGGTGTCGAAGGCCAACACCGCGATCCAGATCGTGCTGGCGGCGGTGGTACTGGGCGAACTCGCCTTTGACGTCCGTCTCGATCCGCTGAGGCCGGCCCTCATATTGCTGTCCGGGGTCTTGACCGTGGCTTCGGCCGCAGCCTATCTCGTGGCTTGGCTGAGGCATATGAGCGGCTATGGCGAAGGCTCCACACCGGGCACCTGACGAACGGTCCATCGACGCCGAGGCCGAAGCCGCGGCAGCGGAGGCTGCGGCATCGGCGTCGTTTCGCCGCCAGATCCGCTTCTGGCTGATCAGCGCCATCATCCTCGCCGCCTTCCTCTATGTGTTCAGCGGCATCCTTCTGCCCTTCGTCGCCGGAATGGTGCTCGCCTACTTCCTCGACCCTGTCGCCGACCGGCTGGAGCGGCTCGGCCTGTCCAGGCTGATGGCGACGGTGGTCATCCTCATCGCCTTTATCGTCGTCCTGGTGCTGGCCGTCGTCATCCTGGTTCCGATACTCGCCTCGCAGATGGCTGATTTCGCCAGCAAGCTGCCGGACTATCTGACCCGGCTGCAGAGCCTGATCACCAGCTTTGACCCGAAATGGCTGGAAGAGAAATTCGGCGTCGACGCCAACGGCCTGCGCGAAGGGTTGAACTCGCTGCTGACCTCCGGCTTCGGCCTCCTGACCGCCGTCTTCACCTCAATCTGGAGCTCCGGCGTGGCGCTGGTCTCGGTGGTCAGCCTGTTCGTGGTGACGCCGGTCGTCGCCTTCTACATGCTGCTCGACTGGGACCGCATGGTGGCAATCGTCGACAGCTGGGTGCCGCGCGACTATGTCAAGACGGTCCGGGCGATCGCCAGGGACATCAACACAGCGACCGCCGGCTTCGTGCGCGGCCAGGGCACGCTCTGCCTGGTGCTCGGCGCCATGTATGCCACCGGCCTGACGCTGACCGGACTGAATTTCGGCATCCTCATCGGCCTGTTCGCCGGGCTGATCTCGTTCATCCCCTATGTCGGCTCGCTGACCGGCCTGGTGCTGGCCGTCGGCGTCGCCTTCGTCCAGTTTTGGCCGGACTGGACCATGATCGCGGCGGTGGCCGGCGTGTTCTTCGTCGGCCAGTTCATCGAGGGCAACATTCTGCAGCCGCGGCTGGTCGGCAAAAGCGTCGGCCTGCATCCGGTGTGGCTGATGTTTGCGCTGTTTGCCTTCGGCGCGCTGTTCGGCTTCGTCGGCCTGCTGATTGCCGTGCCGGCCTCGGCGGCCGTTGCCGTTCTGGTACGCTTTGCCATCGCGCGCTATCTCGAATCGCCGCTCTACAAAGGCCATGCCGACGAGCCGGTGCCACCGCTGCCGGTACGGCGCCGCGGGGGCAGTGGCGCGCGCAGTTGAGCCAGATGCCGGACAACAAGATCGATCCGCCGCGCCAATTGCCGCTCGATCTAGGCCACGGCACCGGCTATTCGCGCGACGAGCTCGTCGTCTCCGGCACCAACAGCCAGGCGGCGGCGCTTGTCGACCGCTGGCCGGACTGGCCGTCGCCGGTGGTCGTGCTGGCCGGGCCGCCCGGCTCGGGGAAAACCCACCTGGCCTCGATCTGGCGGACCCGCGCCGGCGCCGTGAAAGTGGAGGCGGAGCGCATCGGCGACTGCATCGAAAATCTCGGCGCCCACCCGGCCCTGATCGACGATGTCGATGCCGGCCCGGTCGACGAAGAGGGGCTATTCCATCTGATCAACGCGGTGCGCGGCGCCGGCTCGACCTTGCTGTTGACGGCGCGGCGCTTTCCGTCCGCCTGGGGCGTCAGGCTGCCCGACCTGGCGTCGCGGCTCAAGGCGGCGGCCACCGTCGAGATCCACCAACCCGACGATCTTCTGCTGGCCGGCGTCATCACGAAACTATTCGCCGACCGGCAGGTCGAGGTCGAGCCGCATGTCGTGCAATATCTGGTGCGCCGCATCGAGCGCTCGCTGGCCACCGCAATGCGCGTGGTCGAGCGGCTCGACCGCACCGCGCTCGAGCGCAAGACGCCGATAACGCGCGCGCTGGCCACCGAGACCGTCAGCGCCATGGACGAAGGGCAGGGCGAGTTCGAGATTTAGAGGATACAAAATGACGTCTGAATTCAGTGCATACGACATCATTGATCCGTTTCTGATGTCGTGGGCAAATCGGCACGGAATACGGGTCGCCACTAAATATCGCGACGACGATGTCCGTTCTATCTGGGTCTACGACAAGAATGGCAATCGTCGTGCTCAGTTGTGGCTCGATCTGCCTGACGTCAACGGCAACGTAACCATTGTGGCGTCGGTGCTGGATCCTAAAAGCGCTACAAAATGGGGTGCCAGAGAGGAACGCCACGCGTCTCCCGAAATGCTGCAAGCCGCCCTTGAAGAACTACGGCCAATGGTTTTTGGCTGGGCCGGGGAAGGTGCATATACCTAGTTCTTACCTCGGCCGGTGTCTCATTTCGGGAAACAAACCTGGCATCTGTCTTGCACCTGACAGCTTGCCGGCTAACCCCGGTCCTGATTGCGTACCAAATCAGGTTGTAGGCTCGCCGGGAGATGGGGCGGTTGGGGTTCTCTTCCCGGCGAGCTTGCCATATGCGGCGATCCGACCAGTCGCCTTGAAGTGTGATTTTCTCGCCAGCTGATAGCGCCATTCTCAACGCTGTCGGTCTTGCCTGGAAATGATATCGGCGGCGTATTTTGATTGAGAGCCGTCCCACCCGCAGGCCGTGCATCGGCCGCTTTCGAAATGATGTTCGCAGTTTGGATATCCATAGAGCAGAGATGCGCATTCGGCACATAGACTGGCCATTGCGCTGCTGTCGGAAAAATATGTGCTGCCGCACTCATCGCAGGTCGCGATTGGTCGGTCCGTCATTGCTCTAGCCTCGCTACCGTTTCAGACCGATCGTCTCCCCCAAGCGCCGCTCGTTCCACGCCAAAGCGCCGACGGTAATCGCCCGGCACCAGCCCGGTTATCCTGGCGAATACCTTGCGGAAGGAGCCGGGATCGTCATAGCCGACCTCCCAGGCGATCTGGTCGATCGATCGTATCGTCGTTTCCAGCATCTCGCGCGCCTTGCCGACCCGCAGGTGCTGACAATATTCGGTCGGCTTGAGGCCGGTGGCGCTGCGGAAGCGGCGCAGAAAAGTCCGCTCCTCCAGCCTGGCGTGATCGGCCATGGCGCCAAGCGTCACATCGCGCGCGCCGTTCGCCTGCAGCCAATGCTGCACCTTAAGGATCGGTTCGTCGCCATGGGTCAGCCGTGGCGCAAACGGACTGTAAAAACGTTGCTCGCGGCCCGGCGGGTCGACCAGCATGAAACGCGCCGTGTCCACCATCACGGTTGACCCGAGCACCCTGTCCACGAGCTTGAGGCCGAGGTCGGTCCAGGCCATGTAGCCGCCGGCGGTGATGATATCGCCATTGTCGATGACCAGCCTGTCCGCATCGAGGAGGATGTCGGGAAAGCGTAGCGCCAGCGCGTCGCGATAGGCCCAGTGCGTCGTCGCCGCGCGACCGGACAACAGGCCGGTCTCGGCAAGCACGAAGGCGCCGGCGCAGACCGAACCGAGCGTCGCGCCTGCCGTGTGGCGATCCCTGAGCCAGCCGGCATAGGGCGCGGCCGCTTCGCGAGGGATCGGCTGCAGCAGGGTGGGCGGCAGGATGATCATGGCGGGTCCATCGCCCCGGCTTGGCCCGCTATCCCCGGCTTCGCTGTCCCCGGGCTCGCTGTCGAAAACGCGGATGACGGCGCTCTCCTGCAAGCGCCAATGGCTGACGCGAAGCCTCAGCGCGTCCGGCGACCGTTCGACAGCCAGCCGGTTTGCCAGCATAAAAAGATCGGTCAGGCCGAGCACGGCTGCTTCCTGCACGCCGGGATACAAGACAAGGCCGATTTCGATCAGATCACGCGCAGCCGTCATTTGTCAGTTTTGCCACGTTGAATGTCCGTTTTGCCAATGCTCACCCTGACAGCACTGTTATAATTTGTCCAGCTGAAGGGGGCTAAAAGCTTCCCTGTTACCCCCCCAACTTTTCCATCAAGGAGTAGAACGATGAGCACATTCACCACTCATGACGGCACCGAGATTTTCTACAAGGACTGGGGCAAGGGCCAGCCGATCGTCTTCCATCACGGCTGGCCGCTCAGCGGCGACGACTGGGACAACCAGATGCTGTTCTTCCTCGACAAAGGATACCGCGTCATCGCGCATGACCGGCGTGGGCACGGCCGCTCATCGCAGACCGCAACCGGCAACGAGATGGACACTTATGCCGCCGACGTCGCAGCGCTGGCCGCGCATCTCGATCTCAGGGATGCAATCCACATCGGCCACTCGACCGGCGGCGGCGAGGTGGCGCGTTACGTCGCGCATTATGGCGGCGGCGGCCGTGTTGCCAAGGCGGTGCTGATCGGTGCGGTGCCGCCGATCATGGTCAAGACCGACAGCAATCCGGGCGGCCTGCCGATCGAGGTCTTCGACGGCTTCCGCGCCGCTCTGGTCGCCAATCGCGCCCAATTCTACAGGGACGTGCCGGCCGGCCCGTTCTATGGCTTCAACCGCGACGGCGCCAAGGTCTCGCCAGGGGTCATCGACAATTGGTGGCGCCAGGGCATGATGGGCGGAGCCAAGGCCCATTACGATTGCATCAAGGCGTTCTCGGAGACCGACTTCACCGATGACCTCAAGAAGATCGAGGCCCCTGTCCTGATCATGCATGGCGACGACGACCAGATCGTGCCGATTGCCGACTCTGCGCTGCTTGCGGCCAAGCTGGTGAAACATGGCACGCTCAAGGTCTACAAGGGCCTGCCGCACGGCATGTGCACCACCCATCCGGAGATCATCAATCCGGATCTGCTGGCCTTCATCCAGGGCTGACGGCTGGAGCCTCTGACGGGCAGCGCGGAGATCCGTGCTGTCCGTCGGTCGCTTGAGCATGCCGATAGGTTCAAGCGTGATCCGCTTGCGCTGCCGACGAGATTTCGCGTGATGAATGGTCGGAGTGGAGAGATTCGAACTCCCGACCCTCTGGTCCCAAACCAGATGCGCTACCAGGCTGCGCTACACTCCGAACCGTCTGTTGCCTAGTGATTTCGGCCCGCCAAAGCAAGCGCAAAAACCATCGGCCTTGCTGCCGGCGGCATTGCGCAGTAATGACGGGTGAGTGCATGACCCGGGAATGGTAGTCTGGTTTCGAGGTCGTGTGCTTGCAACCAGCAATGAGGTGGTCATGTCAGCCCGCATTTTCAGCCCAGCCAAAACCGCGATGCAGTCCGGCAAGGCCAAGACCGGCCATTGGGTGCTGGAATTCGATCCGGAGCAGCGCAAGAAGATCGATCCGCTGATGGGCTACACCACGTCCGGCGACATGCGAAGCCAGATCAGGCTGACCTTCGACACCAGGGAAGAGGCGGTTGCCTATGCCGAGAAGGAAGGGCTGGCTTTCCGCGTCGAGGAGCCGAAGGAAATCAAACGCCGCCAGATTTCGTATGCGGAGAATTTCCGCTATGACCGCAGGACACCCTGGACGCATTGATCCTATGCCGGCCCTGCCGGCGCCCAACAAATCAGCCGGTCGTGCGGCCGGCCAGCGGTCCCGTAGCTCAGCTGGATAGAGCACCGGCCTTCTAAGCCGATGGTCACAGGTTCGAATCCTGTCGGGATCGCCAAACAATTCAGTGTACGGCCCGGAGACATAGGTTACGGTTTATACCCGTGTTCGACCTGCCTGATGCCGGAGGGCATCGACGATCACCTTGAACGCTGGCGAATTCTGGCGGCTGCTGGGGTAGTAGAGATAATATCCGGCAAATTTCGGCGACCAAGGATCGAGGATCAGCTGCAGGCGGCGAGCAGCGATGTGATGCATGACGAGATTGTCGGGTACATAGGCGATACCGTACCCCGCAATGGCGGCGTCGACCATTGGGTAGGACGAGTTGAAAATGAGCTGGCCGTCGACGCGCACGCGAACGTCCTGTCCATGGTTTTGGAACTCCCAAGCATAGAGTCCGCCGCCAGTGGTCATGCGCATATTGATGCAGTTGTGGCCGATGAGATCCTGCGGCGTCCGAGGGATCGTGCGATCGGCGAAGTAGGTCGGCGCGCCGACCGCGACGAGACGCCAATCGGGTCCGATACGGACCGCGATCATATCCTTTTCGAGGCTTTCGCCGAGCCGGACACCGGCGTCGAAGCCGTCCTCGACGATATTTCGCAGGCCATTGTCCCGGCTGAGTTCCAGCTTGATGTCCGGGTATTCGCTCAGGACGGGCTGCAGCTTCGGCCATACCACGCTCTCAAACGCGTGGTCTGACACAGTGATGCGCACGGTGCCGGAAGGCTTGTCGCGATAGGCCGTCAGGGCAGCGATGTCGGTCTCGATTTCCGCGATGCGCGGCGCGAGCGATTGACGAAGCCGCTCCCCGGCCTCTGTTGTCGATACGCTGCGTGTCGTTCGCGCCAGGAGCCGCAACCCCATACGCGTTTCGAGCCGCTTGATGGTGTGGCTGAGGGTCGACTGCGTAACGCCGATCTTGGCGGCCGCTTTGGTAAAACTGCGTTCTTCGGCTACGACCAGAAACCACAGCAGGTCGTTGAAATTCTCCCGCGCCATGCAGCCTCCTGTGAACCAATCTCTCCCCATATTTATGTTTCTGGTCGATAAGTTCAAACGAATTCAAGAGGCTAATCATGGCAATCTTCCAGTGCCATCTTTCGCCGTGGACAAGCCGCCCGGATCGCATCGGGGCGGCCGGCTTGCATGTTCGGTGAAATTCATGGACACGACTTTCGACGACAGGCTGGTTGAGCCTCGCACGGCCTGGGGCGCGGTGTTTTCGATGGCGCTTTGCGTCGCCGTTCTCATCGCCTCCGAGTTCATGCCGGTCAGCCTGCTGACGCCAATAGCGGGCGATCTCGGCATCACCGAAGGTCGCGTCGGTCAGGCAATCTCCATCTCCGGCGTCTTTGCGGTCGTCACCAGCCTGCTCATCGTCGCTCTCGCGAAGCGCATCGACCGCAAGCGCGTTCTGCTCTCCTTTTCGCTGCTGCTGGTGGCGTCCGGCGTGGTGGTGACATTCGCGCCCAATTACACGGTGCTGATGATCGGCCGCGCCTTGCTTGGAATCGCCATCGGCGGATTCTGGTCGATGTCCACCGCGATCGTCATGCGTCTGGTGCCGGAAGACTCCGTGCCTAAGGGGCTGGCGATGATCAACGCCGGCAACGCCATCGCGGCCACCGTATCGGCCCCTCTGGGGAGCCTGCTCGGCGATCATGTCGGCTGGCGCGGCGCGTTCTTCCTCGTGGTTCCATTGGCGTTGTTCGCACTGGTGTGGCAGTGGCTCGCTTTGCCTTCGCTGCCACCGAGGCGGCGCCAGGCGTCGGGCAGCGTCTTCAGGCTGCTTTTGCGCCGGCAGGTGGCACTCGGCATGACGTCGATCCTGCTGCTTTTCATGGGCCAGTTCGCGCTCTTCACCTATCTTAGGCCGTTCCTCGAATCCGTGACCGGTTTTAGCGTTTCGACCCTGTCGGCAGTCCTCCTCGTGATGGGCCTCGCCGGCGTTGCCGGCACCTGGACCATCGGCGAGTTGGTCAGGACGCGCCTTTATGGCATCGTCATCGCCATTCCGCTGATCATGGCATTGCTGGCGACGGCGCTGATCGCGTTGGGATCGATGCCAATTGCCGTCGCGGCGCTGTTGATCGGCTGGGGCTTCTTCGGAACCGCGGCGCCTGTAGGCTGGGGCACCTGGCTAAGCCGTGCATTGGGCGACGACGCCGAGGCTGGCGGTGGCCTGCAGGTAGCCGTCATCCAGTTCGCCATTACGCTCGGCGCTGCGACAGGCGGCCTGTTGTTTGACGCCTTCGGTTGGCGGAGCCCTTTCGGGTTCGGCGCCGTGTTGCTGCTGGGATCGGCTCTCGCCGCGGCCGCCGCGGCCTGCGATCACAGCCGAGGCGCGAGATGAAGCCCGTCACGCGCCGCGCTGCGATCGTCACGCTGCTGGGCAGCACCGTCGGTTCATCCATCGCTCTTGCCCAGAGCGGGCGAGCGGCACCCTCAGAGAGAATGATCATGCAGATCGCAATCGACGTGAGCGGCACGCGCTTGACGGCATCGCTGTTCGACAATCCAAGCGCCCGCGACTTCGCCTCGATGCTGCCGCTCGATCTGGCGCTTGAGAACTACGCCGCCAACGAGAAGATCGGCTATCTGCCGCGCAAGCTGACGACGGACGGCAGCGGTCCCTTTGGCGGCGAGGCCATTGGTGACATCGCGTACTATGCGCCGTGGGGCAACCTCGCCTTTTTCTATGGCGGCTACCGATATTCGCGAGGGCTGATCCGGCTTGGAAGGCTCGACGGCGATATCGCGCCTTTGCTGCGCGACGGTCGTTTCACGGTGCGCATCGAGCGCCTGCCATGATGTAAAGGAGAAAATTATGCTTGGAACAATTCTTTACGGTCCCGGCGACATTCGCTGCGAGGAGGTCGAGGAGCCGAAGCTCCTCGCGCCGACCGACGCCATCGTCAAGCTCTCGGCAAGCTGCATCTGCGGCTCCGACCTGTGGCCGTATCGCGGGCTTCAGCCGGTGAACGAACCGATGCATATGGGCCACGAATATTGCGGCGTGGTTGTGGAAGTCGGCAGCGCGGTCCGGACTGTGAAGCCAGGGCAGTTCGTCGTCGGTTCGTTCTGCATTTCCGACAACGCCTGTCCGCATTGCCGCTTCGGCTTCCAGTCATCGTGCGAGCAACGCGAGTTCATGAGCCGCGCGCAAGCGCCGCTGGCTCGCGTGCCGCTCGCCGACGGCACTCTGGTCGCTACCGCGGAACTGCCCGAGGACGATCTTATTCCGGGCCTGCTGGCGGCGTCGGACGTTCTCGGCACCGGCTGGTACGCAGCCGATGCCGCGCGGGTGCAGCCAGGCTCGACGGCCGTCGTCGTGGGCGACGGGGCGGTTGGGCTGATGGGCGTGCTTGCGGCCAGGCAGATGGGCGCGGAGCGGATTATCGCCATGAGCCGTCACAAGACGCGCCAGGACCTCGCCCTCGAATTTGGCGCGACCGACATCATCTCCGAACGTGGTAGCGAGGGCGTGGCCCGGATCAAGGAACTGACCGACGGCGTCGGCGCGGAATCGGTGCTGGAATGTGTCGGCACGCAGGAATCCATGATGCAGGCCATCAACTGCGCGCGTCCCGGTGGTTCGATCGGCTTCGTCGGAGTGCCGCACGGCGTCCAGCTCGACGGCCAGGGTTTGTTCTTCGCTCAGAAAAGCTTGCTTGGCGGTCCCGCTCCCGTGCGGCGCTTCCTTCCGCACCTGATGGACCTCGTACTCGATCGCAAGATCAATCCCGGAAAGGTCTTCGATCTCACGCTGCCGCTTTCGGATGTTGCCGAGGGTTATCGCGCCATGGATGAGAGGCGGGCGATCAAGACGCTGCTCCGGGTGTGAGCAGCAGCTAAACACTTTCCGGAAACCGGTGCGCCAAAACGGCGCACCGGTTTCCGCCATTTTGTCGTGTATCGCAGGAGAAAGCGCCGAATAAATGAGCGCGCCCTCAACAGGATTTCCGAGACATGACAGCGATGGGCGCGGCGGCACTGCTGATCCTTGTCCTGACCTATGCCGGCATCGCCATCGGCAGGATACACGGGCTGCGCCTCGACAGGGCAGGGATCGCGCCGCTCGACGGTCCACTTTTGCGTATTGAACTCCGCTATTTTGGTCCCAAGCGAATAGCGTCTCCTGCCTCACTCCCACCTCTTTGACCGGCTTGGATAGTGTCAGGGCTTGTCGTTCCAGTCCTTGGTATTCGACCAGGAGTAAACGGTGGATCATTCATGAAACTTATTCTCGTCCTGGCTGCCTTGGCGCTGCTTAGCGCTTGCAAGACCAGCGCCACGCCTCCGGCCGCTGCTTCGGTCCCGGCTCCTGCCGTGACGACGCCAAGCACAGCGGGTTTCGATCCGCTTCCTGGCGACGCGCTCAAGTCATTGATCGTCGGGAAAGCGCTTCACCTTTCGGGCACGAGCGATAGCACTGCCACATACTTTGCCGACGGCAGATACGATTCCGTTGATGCGAACGGCCATTCGACGGGAACCTATGCCTTTCAGGGTGACAAGGTTTGTGTGACTTTCTCGACCGGCCCAACCCGGAAAGGGAGCAAGCGGTGCGACCAGGTTGCAATGATCGGCACCGACTACTGGCTCATCGCCACGGACGGCCAACGGTCGAAGGTCAAGTCGATCGAGCCTGTAGCCGGGTCTGCGCCTAAGCCGTCATAGCACCGGTCTAAGCCGTCGCAGCATCGGTCTCGTCCCGCCAAGTCGCCGGCCACGGCTCGGCCATCTTCCTTGTTGTCGGATTTTGGACTATTCGACGCTGACAACGGCGCCGGCGCAGCTCTCGTCGGCGGATATCGCGTCAGGCACCGAGGTCGGTTCCGGACAGATACATTCGCCGACGGCCCGATCTGAACAGGATTTCCAGACATGACAGCGATGGGCGCGGCGGCACTGCTGATCCTTGTCCTGACCTATGCCGGCGTCGCAATCGGCAGGATACCTGGGCTGCGCCTCGACCGGGCGGGTATCGCGCTGCTCGGCGGTGCGGCGATGATCGCCATCGGCGCGCTCAGCATGGAGGACGCCTACCGCGCCATGAGTTTCGACACCATCACGCTTTTGCTCGGCATGATGATCGTGGTGGCGCATCTGAAAGTGTCCGGCGCCTTTCGCGCGCTCGGTGGGTTCGCCATCGAGCACGCCCATGCGCCATTCATGCTGCTGGTGATGGTGACGCTCTTGACCGGCGTCCTGTCGGCATTCCTGGTCAACGACGCAATCTGCCTGGTCATGGCGCCGATCGTCGTCCACGTCACCCGCGTCATCAACCGCAACCCGGTTCCCTATCTGGTCGCGACTGCCACGGCATCGAATTGCGGCAGTGTCGCCACCATCACCGGCAATCCGCAGAATATGGTCATCGGCGCGCTGTCGGGGATTTCCTATCCGGCCTTTTCGGCCGCGCTGGCGCCGGTCGCGCTGTTCGGCCTCGTCGCCGTCATTGTCATCATCCGCATCGTCTACCGCGCCGAATTTTCGCGCAAGGCCGAGCTCAGCCCCGAAGTCTATCGCGGCCGCATGCTGCCGGGACAGGTGCTCAAGGCGGTGGTGGTCTGCATCGGCCTGGCGATCGCCTTCTTTGCCGGCGTTCCCGTTGCCAAGGCGGCTCTGATCGGCGGCGCCATTCTTCTTTTGACCCGCGCCATCAAGCCCGAGCGCATCTATCGCGAGATCGACGGGCCGCTGCTGTTCATGTTCGCCGGGCTGTTCATCGTTGTCGCCGGTGCCGAGAAGACGCTGCTCACGCCCGACATCATTGCCTCGGCAAAAGGCCTCGGGCTGGACGATGTCTGGCGGCTGTCCGGCTTCACCGCGGTGCTGTCCAACATCATGAGCAATGTGCCGGCCGTGCTGGCGCTGCGGCCGTTCATACCTGGCCTGGAAAACCCCGAGCGCGCCTGGCTGGTCGTCGCCATGAGCTCGACACTGGCCGGCAATTTTACGCTGCTCGGCTCGGTCGCCAATCTGATCGTCGCCGAGCACGCGCGGATCTCCGGCAAACCGCTGGGCTTCATCGCCTTCTTCAAGGTCGGCCTGCCGCTGACGCTGGTCACGCTTCTTGTCGGGACGGCGTGGCTGGCGGCATAGCCAGTCAGGGCGAAGTCACCGTCAGATGGCCTTTCATGTTCGGATGGAAGCGGCAGAAATAATCGACCGATTCCGCCTTCCTCACCGTCAGGCTCGCGGCCTTCTTCGGCGGGATCATCACCTCCCAGCCGCCGTTCACGGTTGCCGTGTGGGCGAATACGTCCTTGTTCACCCACCGGATCGTGTCGCCGACCTTCGCCTCGATCTTTGCCGGCGAAAACACAAGCTTCTCGATCGTCACCTCAATGGTTTCGGCCTTGGCCGGTGCGGCACCGATGGTCAGCGCCAGTGCAACCCACAGATGCCGCCTCGACACCATTGGTCCAATCCTCACTTCAGCATGCCGGCGACATGTTCGGCGTGCTGTTCATGGCCCTGGAATATTTTCAGGCCGGTTTCCAGCAGGCTCTTCAGCTCGGCATTGCTGGCGGACGGGATCAGCAGCGTTTCCAGCGCGCCATTGACCTGCTTGTGGTAGGCCACTTCACTGGCGACATAGGCCTTGTCGAACGCCGCGCCCTTGAGCTTGGCAAGCTTGGCACGTTCTTCGGCCGCCGCCTTGGTCAGCGCTTTGCTGGTCGGATTGTCCTCAGGCGTGACCTTGAGCTTCTTGACCAGCTCGAGAGCCTGTCTGTTGACCGCCTCGTGATCTCGCACCATGTCCTTGGCGAAATCTACGACCTCTTTGTTTTTCGATTTCTTCAGCGCCTGCTTGGCCGCCTCGACGTCAAGCACGCCCGCTGTGTAGGCGATATCTGCGATCTGCGGATCGGTTGGCTTGTCGGCAGCTTGCGACAAGGGCGCTGCGCTAAGCAGGAAAAGTGCGGCCAGTGCCGTGGTCGATCGAATAAACATGATGCTCTCCTTCGCCCCGACGCGGAACTGCATCGGGCTTCGTTTTCAGTGACGCTCATTGGATGCAGGTCGCCGGCAAACGTTCCCGCAAAAATCAACGCGACCTACCCGGAAAGACCAAGCCGCCGCATCACGGCATTGGTCAGCCGCTCACAGCGCCGACCCGCGAATGGAAAGGCGTCGAGCAGCACCGGGCCGATCTGGTCGTCCAGCGCCTTGCGCACGAGGGCACGGGCGCGGTGCAGCCGGGTCTTGATGGTTTCGGGCCGCACGCCAAGCAGTTCGGCGGTCTCCTCGATGCTCAGTCCCTCGATGACGCGCGCCACGAACACCATCCGGTAGACATCGGGAAGACTGTCGGTTGCCCGTTCGACAAGCTCAAGGATCTGCCGCTGCGCCATCGTCCTCTCCGGATCGTCGCTCGGGTTGAGGGGGAACCGGATGATTTCGGCTTGCGGATTTTCAGGCATCGCTACCATTCGCCGCCTTTTGCGCAAGCGGCCGAGCGCTTCGTTGATGACGATACGCGACAGCCACGTGGCGAGCGAGGCATCGCCGCGAAAGGCCTCGAGATGGGCAAAGGCGCTGACATAGGCCTCCTGGACGATGTCCTCGGCTTCGCTGTCGTCACGCACTACGCCGCTGGCGATGCGGTAGAGCCTTTGGTTGTGCGTCTTGATGATGGTGCGGAATGCATCGCCATCGCGTGCCAGCGCGCGGCCGACAAGCTGCATATCGCCGGAAGCGGCGGACGTTGCCGTCAACGTAGCAGGCATGGCCGATCTCCTGATAGGCTCCTCATCGGGATATTGGATGCATCTGCCGACAAAAGGTTCCCGACCAATCCGCCGGCCAGCTTGGACCCGCATCAAGGGCCGGCAGTGGCTATTCTACTGCTTCCACCACATCGGCGTCTTATTCTCTTTTTAGGCACCGTTTCATCGGCAGATCGGCCGCGATTACGTGGCTCAGATCGCTATTGTTCCAGGCTGTTACGCCGATTTCCTGACTTAGCTTGGAAAGGTGCCGGCTCAGGCGTGGGCGGCCGCCGCCAGCCCACGCGCCAGGTCGGCCTTCAAATCCTCGATGTCCTCGAGCCCGATCTGCAACCGCACCAGCGGTCCGTCATACGGGCCCTTGGCGACGGTACGGTCGCCCAGGAATACCGGCACGGCAAGGCTCTCATAGCCGCCCCAGGAATAGCCGAGGCCGAAAAACTTCAACGCGTCGAGGAAGGCGTGCTGCTGCTTCTGTCCGCCGCCTGCAAGAACGATCGAGAAGATGCCGCTCGATCCGCAAAAATCGCGCTTCCACAAAGCGTGGTCGGGGTGGCTGGGCAGCCCCGGATGCAGCACCTGCGCCACGCCCGGCTGGCTCTCCAGCCAGACGGCGAGGGCAAGCGCGCTCTTTTGATGGTGTTCCAGCCGCACGCCCATGGTGCGCAGGCCGCGCAGCACCTGGTAGACGTCGTCCGGCCCGGCGCAGCAGCCCATCGTGTTGAACGTCTCGCAAAGCTGCTTCCAGCAGTCCGCATTGGCCGACACCGTGCCAAGCAGCACGTCGGAATGGCCGGCCGGGTATTTCGTCGCCGCTTGGATCGAGATGTCGACGCCATGGTCGAGCGGACGGAAGTAGAGCGGCGTCGCCCAGGTGTTGTCCATCATGACGATGGCGCCGGCGGCATGTGCCGCCATGGCGATGGCCGGTATGTCTTGCACCTCGAAAGTGTTGGAGGCCGGCGATTCGGTGAACACGACCCTGGTGTTGGGCTTGATCAGCGCCGCAATGGCGGCGCCGATGCGGGGATCGTAATATTCGACCTCGACGCCCAGCCGCTTCAGCATCGTGTCGGCGAAGTTGCGGGTCGGGTGATAGACGGAATCGACGATCAGCAGATGGTCGCCGGCCGACAGGAAGGCGAGCAGCGGCAGCACCACTGCCGCCAGGCCGGACGGCACAGCGACCGTGCCGGCGGAGCCTTCCAGCGCGTCGATCGCGCTGGTCAGCGCATCGGTGGTCGGCGTGCCGCGCGTGCCGTAGGTGTATTTCTGGCCGCGTGCCGCCATCGTCGCCGCGTTGGGATAGAGCACGGTCGAGGCATGCACGACCGGCGGATTGACGAAGCCGAAATAGTCATGCGGGTTGTTGCCGGAATGGGCGAGCCGCGTGTTGATGCCCATCTCGCTGCCGTCTTTTGCCATTGCTTTTCGTCCCATGGGTAGGTCGTTAGCCATAGTGCGGCGGCATTGGCCACGCAACCGCGCGGCGCCCGCCAGGCCAAGGTCTCGAATATGCCAATTCAGCAATGCGCCGTAGATCCTCTGGACGGCTGCCAGGTGCGCTTGGCAAGTCACGGTCCGACTTTGCCGGCTTTATTGGCGCGCTGACCAATTTGCGAGCGCGTTTGTCTGCAATTTCAGGCATTTCAGGCGGTTGGTTTTCAAAGTCTTTCGGATTTGGTCATTTCCCTTGACCTCACAGGAATAATCGCCTTCGATGTTGTTCGTGAATGGGAGGCAGCGCGTCGGTTACGATGCGGGATTCCGGTAATGGGCCGGGATACATAGCTGCGTTCACACGGGAAAAAGTCAGGTTCGCCTGGAAAAAACAGAAAAGGGTCTGTGGGTCATGAAACACATTGCAATCGGCGTTTTGGGCGCCGCCGCGTTTGGATTCGCGGCTTCGGCGGCTTCGGCGGCCACGCTCGACGATGTCAAGGCGAAGGGCTTCATCCAATGCGGCGTCTCGACCGGCCTGGCCGGCTTCTCGGCGCCGGACGACAAGGGTGAGTGGCAAGGCATCGATGCGGATTTCTGCCGCGCGGTCGCGGCCGCCGTGTTCGGCGACGGCACCAAGGTGAAGTTCACGCCGCTCAGCGCCAAGGAACGGTTTACCGCTTTGCAGTCGGGCGAGATCGACATCCTGTCGCGCAACACCACCTGGACCATCAATCGCGACACCGCACTCGGCCTGAACTTCATCGGCACCACTTATTATGACGGCCAGGGCTTCATGATCAACGCCAAGAAGCTTCCGGGCGTGAACTCGGCGCTGCAGCTTTCTGGCGCGGCGGTCTGCGTGCAGAGCGGCACCACGACCGAGCTCAACCTTGCCGACTATTTCAAGTCGAACAAGATGGAGTACAACCCGGTCGTCTTCGAAAAGCTCGAAGAGGTCAACGCCGCCTATGACGCCGGCCGCTGCGACGTCTACACCACCGATCAGTCCGGCCTCTATGGCATCCGTCTGACGCTCGGCGCGCCGGCCGACCACGTCGTGTTGCCCGAGATCATCTCCAAGGAACCGCTTGGGCCGGCCGTGCGCCAGGGCGACGACCAGTGGTACCACATCGTCAAGTGGACCTATTTCGCGCTGCTCGACGCCGAGGAACTCGGCATCACCAAGGCTAATGTCGACGAGATGAAGAACTCGGACAATCCCGAGATCAAGCGCGTGCTCGGCCAGGAAGCCGACACCAAGATCGGCACCGATCTCGGCGTCTCCAACGACTGGGTCGTCAACATCGTCAAGGCAGTTGGCAATTACGGCGAGATGTTCGAACGCAATGTCGGTTCGGGCAGCCCGCTGAAGATCGCGCGCGGCATCAACGCGTTGTGGACCAAGGGCGGCCTGCAATACGCTCCGCCGATCCGCTGATCGAAAATTGATCCGGAAGGCAGATCGCCTGCCTTCCGGTTTCTCTTTCAGAGGACGGTCGAATGGCATCGCAGGAAGTTCTTCGCGAGGAGCCAAGCCGCGGTTCCTTCATCAATGATCCTCGCGTCCGCGGTATATTCTTTCAAGCAGTGGTCCTCGTCCTGCTGGTAGCGGGGGTCTGGTGGGTTACCCACAACGTCATCGTCAATCTGACGCGCCTGCACATCGCTTCCGGCTTCGGCTTCCTCAAGGGCCGCGCCGGCTTCGACATCAGCGAAAGCGCGATCGCTTATTCGTCGGATTCGACCTATGGCCGCGCCATTTTGGTTGGCTTTATCAACACCGTGATCGTTGCTGTCGTCGGCATCATCACCGCCACCATCATCGGTTTCATCGTCGGCATCGGCCGGCTGTCGCAGAACTGGCTGATCAGGAAGATCTGCACGGTCTATGTCGAGGTCTTTCGCAACATCCCGCCGCTGCTGGTCATCTTCTTCTGGTATTCCGGCGTGCTTGCCGTGCTGCCGCCGCCGCGCGAGAGCATCAATTTGCCGTTCGGCTCCTTCCTCAACCAGCGCGGCTTCTATTTTCCGCGCGCTATGTGGGGCCAGGGCTCCTGGCTGATCTTGGTCGCGCTGCTCCTTGGCATCGCCATGGCCTGGTTCGTCGCCCATAAGGCGCGGCAGCGGCAGATGGCGACGGGTCAGCCATTCCCGGTGCTCTGGACATCCATAGCGTTGATCGTCGGCCTGCCGCTGCTGGCTTACGCGCTGAGTGGCTTTCCGCTGAGCTTCGAATTCCCAAAGCAGTCGACCTTCAACCTGGTTGGTGGCTTTCAGGTCAGGCCGGAGTTCCTGTCGCTCTATCTGGCGCTGTCCTGCTATACGGCAGCCTTCATCGCCGAGATCGTGCGTGCCGGCATCAGGGGGGTCAGCAAGGGCCAGACCGAGGCGGCCGCGGCACTCGGGCTGCGCTCGGGATCGATCCTCAGGCTTGTCGTCGTTCCGCAGGCGATGCGCATCGTCATTCCGCCGTTGACCAGCCAATATCTCAACTTGACCAAGAACTCCTCGCTGGCCATCGCCATCGGCTATCCGGACCTGACGGCGACCGCCGGCACTGTCTTGAACCAGACCGGGCAGGCGGTCGAAGGCGTAGTGATCATGATGGCTGTCTATCTCGCGCTCAGCCTGATCACGTCGGCGATCATGAACGTCGTCAACGCCAGGATGGCGCTGGTGGAGAGGTAGGGCCATGCAGGAGCACGACATGTCCTGGGTACGGACGGAGATGGCGCTGGCGCAGCCGGCGCCGTCGAGCGAGCGTGGCCTCACCGCCTGGATCCGCAAGAACCTGATCGCCACCACGGGCGACACCATCCTGACCATCGTCGGCATCGCGCTGGTCGCTATGATCCTGCCGCAAATCGTCAATTGGGCCTTCATCAACGCCCAGTGGACCGGACCCGACCGCTCGGTCTGCGCCACCGTGGCGCAAGGCGGCGTCCAGCCGGACGGCTGGACCGGCGCCTGCTGGGCGTTCGTCAACGCCAAGTTCGGCCAGTTCATGTTCGGCACCTATCCTATCGAGGAGCGTTGGCGGCCGATCCTGGTGGCCATCCTGTTTGTGGCTCTGCTGGTGCCTTTGCTTATCCCACGCGTGCCGCGCAAAGGGCTGAACGCCATTCTTCTCTTCCTGGTGCTGCCGGTCGTCGCCTTCGTTCTGCTGGTCGGCGGCATGTTCGGCCTGCCGCATGTCGAAACGTCGCGGTGGGGTGGACTGCTGGTGACGCTCAGCCTGTCGTTCGTCGGCATAGCCGTGTCGCTGCCGATCGGCATTATGCTGGCGCTCGGCCGGCGCTCGAAGATGCCCATCGTCAAGACGCTGTGCGTGGTCTTCATCGAGACGGTACGCGGCATTCCGCTGATCACCGTGCTGTTCTTTGCCAGCGTCATGCTGCCGCTGTTCCTGCCGGCCGGTGTCAGCTTCGACAAGTTCCTGCGCGCGCTGATCGGTGTGTCGTTGTTTGCCGCTGCCTACATGGCCGAAGTGGTGCGCGGCGGCCTGCAGGCGATCCCCAAGGGCCAGTATGAAGGCGCCGATTCGCTCGGCCTCGGCTATTGGCAGAAGATGGGCCTGGTCGTCATGCCGCAGGCGCTGAAGCTGGTCATTCCCGGCATCGTCAACACCTTCATCGGCATGTTCAAAGACACCAGCCTGGTCATCGTCATCTCGATGTTCGACCTGCTCGGCATCGTCAAGCAGAACTTCTCTGACGCCAACTGGGCGACGCCGCAGACGGCCAGGTCCGGCCTGGTGTTCGCGGCCTTCATCTTCTGGCTGTTCTGCTTCGGCATGTCGCGCTATTCGATGTACACGGAACGCCGCCTCGACACCGGCCACAAACGCTAAAAAAGGGATCTTGCCATGGCCATAGAAAACGCCGTCAGCGCGGAAGAGATCAAGGTCAATGCCGCCAAGATGCATATTTCCACCACCGATGTCGCCATCGACATCATCGCCATGCACAAATGGTACGGCGAATTCCATGTGCTGAAGGACATCAATCTGAAGGTGATGCGCGGCGAGCGGATCGTCATCTGCGGTCCGTCGGGCTCCGGCAAATCGACGATGATCCGCTGCATAAACCGACTGGAGGAACACCAGAAGGGCAAAATCATCGTCGACGGCAAGGAACTGACCAATGATCTGAAGAAGATCGACGAGGTGCGCCGCGAGGTCGGCATGGTGTTCCAGCACTTCAACCTGTTCCCGCATTTGACCATCCTGGAGAACTGCACGCTGGCGCCGATCTGGGTGCGCAAGACGCCCAAGAAGCAGGCCGAGGAAATCGCCATGCATTTCCTCAAGCGCGTCAAGATCCCCGAACAGGCCAACAAATATCCCGGCCAGCTTTCGGGCGGCCAGCAGCAGCGCGTGGCGATCGCCCGCTCGCTGTGCATGAACCCGCGCATCATGCTGTTCGACGAACCGACCTCGGCGCTCGACCCGGAAATGATCAAGGAAGTGCTGGAGACGATGGTCGGGCTGGCGGAGGAGGGCATGACCATGCTCTGCGTCACCCACGAGATGGGCTTTGCGCGCAAAGTCGCCAACCGCGTGATCTTCATGGACCAAGGCCAGATCGTCGAGCAGAACACGCCGGCCGAGTTCTTCGACAACCCGCGCCATGAACGCACGAAACTGTTTCTGTCTCAGATCCTGCACTGATCCTGTACGCCGGTTTGGACAAGACCGGCAGACCGGGCTCTCTGTCTTGCTCGGGCCTTGCGCGTATTCGACGAGCGGTGATGCTCGGGAGATGAACCAGCGCCTGCGCTGGACGTGTTTGGGCTCATTGGCGCTCATCCCGGGCGCGCTGGTGCATATCGTGCGGCTGCGTGATGGGATCATGCGTGGCATGTTCTTTGGGCGGTCGGGCGCTGCGCCCAGAAGATAGCAAGGTCGCGTGCGACCGCATCGCCGTCCCTGCAACTCGCACGTACGGCCGGCGCGGATCATAAGCGCGCCGGCCGCGTTCATTGCCATTGGGAGTTGTATAACAAGCCGCGTGGGCGAGTGCGGCGGCAGGTCAAGGGTTCATCCTGATGCTCATACAACCGATCGATTATTTTCTTGTCGTTTGGTTCGCGCTGGCGCTGGCTTCGACGCTTTATGTCGGCTTCGACCAATATCGCAACAACCCCGAGCCGGTGGTGATGAAATGGGGTTTCATCCTGGTCACCCTCTATATGGGTCCACTCGGCTTGCTGCTCTACGTGCTCACCGACAAGGAACCCCGACCGGGCGAGCATGAGGTCTTCACCCGGCCGCTCTGGAAGCAGGGCGTCGGCTCCACCATCCACTGCGTCGCAGGCGATGCCACCGGCATCATTCTCGCCGCCGCCATCACGGCGGCGCTCGGCCTGCCGATGTGGATCGACCTGATCGTCGAATATCTCGCCGGCTTTGCCTTCGGCCTGTTCATCTTCCAATCGCTGTTCATGAAATCGATGATGGGCGGCACCTATTGGGAGAACGTGCGCAAGAGCTTCCTGCCCGAGTTCATCTCGATGAACTTCATGATGGCCGGCATGGCACCCGTCATGAGCTTCCTGATGATGGGCCGCGACATGCGCGCGATGGAACCGACGGAGCTTTTGTTCTGGGGTGTGATGTCGATCGGCGTCATCGCCGGCTTTGCGCTTGCCTACCCGGCCAATGTCTGGCTGGTCGCCCGCGGCTTGAAACATGGGCTGATGACACAGCGCCAGCAGACAGCCGGCACGAACGGTCGGGAGCAGGCCGGCCATGGGCAGCACGCGCAGATGCAAATGCAGCAGGCCGACGCCAGTGGCCGCGGCCATCACGGGCGAGGCCACGATATGGCTTCCCACAAAGGCAAAGGCAGCGGCGGTCATCACATGGAGACGGATGCCACGACCCCGCAGGTCGCTGCCCTTGGTGCCGTCTCCCTGCTGGCGCTCGCCATCGGCATGATCGCGCCGGCGAATTGGCTGAACCTGACGCTGTCGGCGCGCGACGTCGGCGGGGTGATCATGCCGCAAGGCATGATCATGGACCGCGACACTCCGGCCGACGCGATGCGCGACATGGCCGCCACCGATCCGCGCCTTGTGGCCGCCTCTTATGATCTGACGACAAAGGGTGACCAGGACCTGCCGTTTCGAATGGAGAACGGCATCAAGGTGTTCGAGCTCAGGCCTTCGGTGGTCCGCTGGCAAATCCTGCCGGACGTTGCGGTCGACGCCTATGCCTATAATGGCCAGATTCCCGGCCCGCGAATTCACATTCGCCAGGGCGACCGGGTCAGGATCAACGTCACCAACGGCCTGCCTGAGGAAACGACGGTGCATTGGCATGGCCTGATCCTGCCGAACCAGATGGATGGGCCAGCCGAAATCACCCAGGCGCCGATCGAGCCCGGGCAATCCTATTCATACGAGTTCACCGCAACCCAGCACGGAACTTATTTCTACCACCCTCATGCCAAGCCCGACCGGACCCAGGCGCTCGGTCTATATGGTGCACTGATCATCGATCCGGCCAATCCCGCCGATGAGGTCGCGGCCGACCATGATTACGTCATCGAGCTTCAGGAATGGCTGGTGCGGGAAGGGCTGACCTACCCGTCGATGCCGATGGACGGCGGCATGCCGAATTTCTTCACCATCAACGGCAAGGCCTATCCCTCGACCGAGACGATCCAGATGAAGGTCGGCGAGACGCTCAAGGTGCGGTTCATCGGCACCAATAACGGCTTCATCCATCCGATGCATATCCATGGTGGACCGTTCGAGGTCGTCGCCCGTGACGGCGAGACGCTTCCCGCATCGGCTCGGTTTCTTGCCGATACGATCAATGTCGGGCCGGGTCAGCGATACGACGTGATCTGGAAGGCGCAGCGTCCGGGCAAATGGCTGATCCACTGCCACATCCCGCATCACACCACGAACAACAATGTCGAGGAGAAGGGCGGTGGCGGGCTCATGGTCGTCATCGACGTCACGTGACCCGCTAGCCGCCTACAAAGGAGCGTCAACGCTCGTGGCCGTGGTTTTCGGCAGCCGCGTGCTCGTGAGGGTGCGGATGGTCGTTCTCTCCACGTTCGGTTGAAAACCGCACGTTCGCCGCAGCCAAGGCTGGCATATACTGGAACAGTTTGTCTTTCAGCGCTGCCGCGATCTTGTTCGCTTCCGACAGCGGCAGAGTTTCGTCTGCGGCAATTGCGATGTCGGCGTGTAATCTATGACCGATCCAGCGCGCTTTGGCATCGACAATATGCGCGCCCGGAACACGCTCGGCGGCATGATGGATTTCCTCAATTACCCTAGGGTCGACGCCGTCCAGCATGCGGGTCAACACCGAGCGAGCCGACTGCCACACGATGCCGAAGATCGCGATCGTGATCAGCAGGCCGACGATCGGGTCAGCCAGCGGAAAACCGAGCCAGACGCCAAACGCACCGAGGACCACGGCAAGGCTGGTAAGGCCCGTCGGTGCGGGCGTGGTAGCCGTCGGCGATCAGCGCCGCGCTGTTGATTTCCCGACCGACCCGAATGCGGAACACCGCGACAGCCTCATTGCCGAGAAACCCGACAATACCCGCCGCGGTCAGCCAGCCGAGATGTGTCACACCTAGCGGATTGAACAGCCTGTCAGTCGCCTGGTAACCGGCGACAATGGCGCTGAACAGGATGATCAGGACGATGATGATCCCGGCCAGATCCTCGACCCGGCCAAGGCCGTAGGTGAAGGTCCGCGATGGCTTGCGCCGGGCCAGCATGAACGCGATCCACAGCGGAATCGCCGTAGTGGCATCCCCGATATTGTGGATCGTATCGGCCAGCAGCGCCACGCTGCCCGACAGCACGACCACGACCATCTGCAATGCCGCCGTGACTGCCAGAATGACGAACGACCATTTTATGGCCCAGATGCCACGATCGGTGGTGGCGATCGTTGCATCGATGACGCCGTGGGTGTGAGCGTGCGAACGGTGATCGCCATGGCTATGGTTATGGGTGGCGGGATCGTGCGAGCCGAAACCAAACCAGTCCAGAATCCGCACTACAATGTCGTTCATAGATACTTCGCCAGCTGCTTGAGCTCCGCCAGCGAATTGCCGCCGGTTTCCGCGCTGTCAGTAAAGGCAATGTTCGATGTGATCGTGGATCAGCTCGCGCTTGGCGCTGCTGATGGCCCTTTCGACGGCATGGAGCTGCTGCGCCAGATCAACGCAAGGGCGATGCGCCTCGATCATGGACAGCACCGCCGCAAGGTGGCCTTGCGCGCGCTTCAGGCGCTTTATGATGGAAGGATGCGAAGCATGGAGGTGATCTGACATGCTTGACGCATATCCTCCGGGGGAGGATATGCGTCAAGCGCTTTTATCAGCCGGTACAACTTCCACAGACACTTCACCTTGAGCATTGCTTGCTCTATGCCTTCCCCATGAAGAAGCTTGCTCGTTTTCTTGGCCTGCTGGTCGTCGCAATAGTCGTTGCGGTGGCGCTTGGCACGCTGCTGCCGCGCCCGCTCTGGCCGGCGGCCGTTGCCGATCCGATCGGCGCAAGCCACCGCATCCTGGTGCTGCAAAATCCGATCCACACCGACATCGCCATCCCGGTCGACGACAATGTGCGCCGGCGCTTCCATTTCCTGGTCGATGCCGGCATTCCGGCCGACATGGCGGAGGTCCGCTACATCGTCTTCGGCTGGGGCGGCCGCGCCTTCTATCTGGAGACGCCGACCTGGTCGGAGCTGAAGGCGGTGCCGGTGCTCAAGGCGCTGACCGTCGACGCCTCGGTGATGCATGTCGACGTTTCCGGCGACATCGCCGAGCTGCATCCCGACGTCGCCGGCTTCGCCATCGGCGATGAGCGCTTTGCGGCGCTGCTCGATTACATTGCAGCAAGCTTCCAGCAGGGACCCAACGGGGCCATGCCGATCGAGAACGCCGCCTATTCCCGCTTCGATCGTTTTTTCGAAGCCAACGGCCATTTCAACGCGCTGGTCGGCTGCAACACCTGGACGGCGGCGGCGTTACGCATAGCCGGGCTGCGCACAGGCTGGTGGAACCCGCTGCCGGCCTCGCTCGGCCTGTCGATGCGGCTTTATGATTGACAGGTGTTCCGGCTGATCAGCGCCGCGATTCTTCGCGCCCCCTCTGTCCTGCCGGACATCTTCCCCACAGGGAGGGAGATTGGCAGCTTCGGCGCTGCGCTTCATCCTGCAACGTTGCAAATTGGCGAAAGCCGAGGTGACGGCCGATTCTCCCCCCAAGTGGGGGAGATGTCCGGCAGGACAGAGAGGGGCGCTGTCCCGCCGGCCTGTCGAGCGTATCATCGCGCGCCACCATCCGGCATCCGCCAGCCATAGAGCCAGTCGAGATCAGCGGTTAGCTTTTCGGACGAGCGCATCGCCAGGAACAGGTTGCGGGCCATCGCCACCGGCCCGGCCGCATGCCAGGCGAGGCGGTTGATGGCGCCGCGGCGGGCGACCTGGGCGACGCGCGGCCGCCGTGCCTGTTCCCAAGCGGCAAGCGCCCCCTCAAGATCGGCTGGCGAAGCGGCAACGAAGCCGGCAAGCGTCGCGGCGTCCTCGATCGCCATCGCCGCGCCCTGTGCGGCAAAGGGCGTCATCGCATGCGCCGCATCGCCGATCAGGGCGATCCCTTCCCGCGTCGTCCACCGCCGCTGCTCGACGGTGTGGATCGGCCATGCCGTCCACGGCGCCGCCTCGCCCGCCAGCCGGACCAGCGCCGGCGCGGTACCGCGCATGGCGCAGGCGAAACTGGCGGGGTTGGCATGCCCCGACCAGCCTTCGGCGATGCGCTCGCCCTTGGTGAAGGCAGCGAGGTTGAAGGCAGTGCCACGTCTGACCGGATAGGCGACCATATGGAAGCCGGGATGGAGGAATGCAGTAACGCAATAGGGCGCGCCGACCGCTGCAAAGGCTTGCCCAGCAGGGCTGCCGGCACCCACGGTGGCGCGCCAGGCAAGCTCGCCCGAGAAGCGGCTTCTGACAAAATCGGCCTCCTTGCGGGCCAGCTTTTCTCGCACCGACGACCAGACGCCATCGGCGCCGATCAGCAAGAATGCCGCGGTTTCGACGGTCGTGCCGGCGCTCTCGATCGTCGCCGTGATGCCATGCGGTCCGGTGGCGGCACTGCCGACGCGGGCACCGGTGACAAGCTCGATCTCAGGCCGCTCGGCTGCTCGCTGCATCAGCGCGGCTTGCAGATCGGCACGGTGGGCGACGAGATAGGGCGCCCCCCAGCGCGTTTCGGCGGCGTGGCCAAGCGGTACGCGCGCCAGCTCGCGCAGCGTGGCGGCATCCTTGAGTACGACCGCCTCGGGCCGCACCGCATTGGGCATCAGCCGATCGAGTACGCCGAGTTGTCGAAGAATGCGCGTCGCGTTGGGCGAAAGCTGGATGCCGGCGCCGACAGCCTCGAGGTGCTGCGCTTGTTCGAACAATTTTACCGAATAGCCGCGCTCGGCGAAGGCCAATGCCGCGGTCAGCCCGGCGACGCCCGCCCCGGCGATGACCACCTGCCGGGACTGCGTTTCTCGCATCAGGCTTGTCGCGGAAGAATCAGGCGGCCTGGTCGATATAGAGGCAGCCCGGCGGCTGCGTTTCCAATGCCTTCAGCTTCGGCGAATAGCGATAGAGCGTCGAGCAATAGGGGCAGACTTTTTCATTGTCGTCGCCCATGTCGAGAAACACATGCGGATGGTCGAAAGGTGGGTTGGCGCCGGTGCACATGAATTCCTTGACGCCGATGTCGATCGCCGGATAGCCCGCATCGTTCTGGAAATGGGGAATGGAACCGCCTGCCATCGTCGTCTCCTGATCTTGTCGATTGCATCTGGATTATAACCCGTCTCTTTGCAAGATCGATGAAATGAAACTGTCGCAAAAGCCTGTCAGAGGATAAGTTAAGCCGGTTAACGCCGTAATCGGCGGACGGGTGTGGGAAGAGCAGGAATCATGAACGAACTGAAGCCGGTCCAGAACGAATTCATCACCGTCGAGGTGGCGAGCCCCGAAGGCGGCAATCCCGACCGCTTCGTCAATCGCGAGTTTTCCTGGCTGCAATTCAATCGGCGCGTGCTTGAGGAATCGCTGAACGCCAATCATCCGCTGCTCGAGCGCGTTCGCTTCCTGTCGATATCGGCCGCCAACCTCGACGAGTTCTTCATGGTCCGCGTCGCCGGTCTTGCCGGCCAGGTGCGAGAAGGCATAGTGCTGAAGAGCCCGGACGGCCGCACCCCCGAACAGCAGCTCGAACAATTGCTGCGCGAGGTCGAACGTCTGCAGGAGGACCAGCAGAACAGTCTTTCGGCGCTGATGCTGCTGCTCAACAAGGAAGGCATCGAGAGCATCACCCGTGATGCGCTGACCAAGGACGAGAAGGTCTGGCTCGAGGACCATTTCCAGGAGCAGGTGTTTCCGGTCCTGACGCCGCTGTCGATCGACCCGGCGCATCCGTTTCCGTTCATTCCCAATCTCGGTTTCTCGATGGCGTTGCAATTGCGCCATCGCAAGAACGGCGAGGAAATGAGCGCGCTTTTGCGCCTGCCGGTGGCGCTGAGGCGCTTCATCCGCTTGCCGGATCGCAAGCACCATGTCCGCTTCATCCCGCTCGAAGAGGCGGTCAGTCTCTACATCGGCAAGCTGTTCCCCGGCTATGAGGTCAAGGGCTCCGGTACGTTCCGCATCATCCGCGACAGCGATATCGAGGTCGAGGAAGAATCCGAGGACCTGGTGCGGCTGTTCGAGACGGCACTGAAGCGGCGGCGCCGCGGCTCGGTCATCCGGATCGAATTCGACCGGCTGATGCCGCCCGAGCTGCGCGACTTCGTCGCCGGCGAGCTTGGCGTCTCGGCAAGCCGCATCAGCGTGCTCACCGGTCCGCTGGCGCTCAGCCAGATTTCGGAGATCGTCGCCGTCGCCCGCGACGATCTGAAATTCACGCCCTACAACCCGCGCTTCCCCGAGCGCATCCGCGAGCATGGCGGCGATTGTTTTGCCGCGATCCGCGAGAAGGACATCATCGTCCACCACCCCTACGAATCCTTCGACGTGGTGGTGCAGTTCCTGCGCCAGGCGATGGCCGACCCGGAAGTGGTGGCAATCAAGCAGACGCTCTACCGCACCTCCAACGACAGCCCGATCGTGCGCGCTTTGGTCGACGCCGCCGAGGCCGGCAAGTCGGTGACGGCGCTGGTCGAGCTCAAGGCGCGTTTCGACGAAGAAGCCAACATCCGCTGGGCCCGCGACCTCGAGCGCGCCGGCGTCCAGGTCGTCTTCGGCTTCCTCGAGCTGAAGACCCACGCGAAAATGTCGCTGGTGGTGCGGCGCGAGGATGGCAGGCTACGCAATTACGTGCATCTCGGCACCGGCAACTACCACCCTGTCACCGCGCGCATCTACACCGACCTGTCCTTCTTCACCACCGCCCCGACGATCGCGCGCGATGTCGCCCAGCTGTTCAACTTCATCACCGGCTATGCCGAGCCGGCCGAGCAGATGCGGCTGGCCATCTCGCCGTTTACGCTGCGCGACCGCATCCTCAAGCACATTTCGGACGAGATCAGTCACGCGCTGGAGAGCAGGCCGGCCCGCATCTGGATGAAGATGAACGCCTTGGTCGACCCGATCATCATCGATGCTCTCTATGATGCCAGCCGCGCCGGCGTCGAGATCGATCTCGTCGTGCGCGGCATCTGCTGCCTGAGGCCGCAGGTGCCCGGCCTGTCGGAGAACATCAGGGTGAAGTCGATCGTCGGCCGCTTCCTCGAGCACAGCCGCATCTATTGCTTCGGCAACGGCCACGGCCTGCCCTCGGACGGGGCGATCGTCTACATCTCCTCAGCCGACCTGATGCCGCGCAATCTCGACCGCCGCGTCGAGACCATGGTGCCGATCACCAATCCAACTGTGCATGAACAGGTGCTCGGCCAGATCATGCTCGGCAACATCATGGACAACCAGCAAAGTTTCGACGTATTGGCTGACGGAACTTCCCGGCGCGTTGTGCTGGAGGAGGGCGAGGAACCGTTCAACGCGCAGGAATATTTCATGACCAATCCGAGCCTGTCCGGACGGGGCGATGCGTTGAAGTCGCATGCGCCCAAGCGCATCGCGCAGTTCAAGCGCCGCAAGAAACAGAACGCAGCGACGGGCTGATGATTTCAGCATCCCAGGGCCGGCTTCAGGACCGCCGACCGCTGTCCATCATCGATATCGGGTCGAACTCGATCCGTCTTGTCATCTATGAGGGGCTGGCGCGCTCGCCGACCTTGCTGTTCAACGAAAAGATGCTGGCCGGCCTCGGCCGAGGCATCGTTTCGACCGGAAAGCTCGATCCCGAGGCGGTGACGCGCTCCATGGAAGAGTTCCGCCGCTTCCGCGCGCTGTCCGACCAGGCCGGCGCCGAGCGCATGTATGTGCTGGCGACCGCCGCCGCTCGTGAGGCGGTCAACGGCCCCGACTTCATCCACCGCGCCGAGGATGTGCTCAAGACCGAGATCCAGGTACTGAGCGGCCGCGAGGAAGCCCATTATTCGGCGCTCGGCGTCATCTCCGGTTTCCACCCGGCCAACGGCATTGCCGGCGATCTTGGCGGCGGCAGCCTCGAACTGATCGACATCGACGGTGAGACGATCGGTGACGGCATCACGCTGCCGTTGGGCGGCCTGCGCCTGCAGGACATGGCGAAGAACTCGCTGGCCCAGGCGGCAAAGATCACGCGCGAGCAACTGGCGCGGGCGAAATTGCTGAAAGCCGGGCAGGGCAGGGCCTTCTACACGGTTGGCGGCACCTGGCGAAACCTCGCCCGACTGCACATGGAAATGACCAACTACCCGCTCGGCGTCATGCATCATTACGAGATCGGCATCGAAAGCGCCGCGAACTTCCTCCGGCAGGTCGCGAAAGCAGAGATCGATAAGGTCAAGGGCATCGAGGGCATCTCCAAGAACCGCCGCTCGCTGCTGCCCTATGGCGCCATCGTGCTGCAGGAGATCATGGCGGCGATGCAGCCGTCGAAGATCATCGTCTCGGCGCTGGGCGTGCGCGAGGGCTTTCTCTACTCGCTGCTCGACAAGGCCGAGCAGAAGGCCGATCCACTGATCTCGGCGGCCGAAGAGCTTGCCCGCCTGCGCTCGCGCTCGGTCGACCACGCGCATGAGCTTGTCGAATGGACCGGCAAGGCCTTCGCTGCCTTCGGCATCAACGAAACCAGGGATGAGGCGCGCTACCGCCACGCCGCCTGCCTGCTCGCCGATATCGGCTGGCGCGCCCATCCCGAATATCGCGGCAAGCAATCGCTCAACATCATCGCCCACGCCTCGTTCATTGGCGTCGACCATCCCGGCCGCGCCTTCCTGGCGCTTGTCAGCCTGTTTCGCCACGAGGGCGTGTTCAATGAAGCCGCTCCGGAAATCCGCGGACTGGCGACACCGCGCTATCTCGAGCGCGCCCGTGTGCTGGCCGCGCTGCTGCGCGTCGTCTATTTGCTGACCGCGGCAATGCCGGGCGTCATGCCGCGGCTGAAATGGGAAAACCGCGGCAATGGCGTGCTGGCGCTGGTCCTGCCGGCGCCGCTGGCCGATCTTTACGGCGAGCGGCCGGCCGGCCGGCTGGCACAGCTGGCAAGGGTCACCAACCGCCGGCTGGTGCTGGCGGTCGAGGGCGGGCCAAGCGTTTCGGTGAAGTAGCTTCAGGCCCGGCGCTGAATTGGATACCAATCGCGACGACTGCACGCTAGGGGGAAGAAGATCGTGAAATCCAGTCAAATCCTGCCGCTGCTGCTTTCCATCCTGCCATTGTTGATTTTCGACGCGGCCAGAGCTCAGACGGTTTCCAAGGTTTCCGTTGCTGCAACAGGCGCGTTTGAGTTTGAGAAGAGTTATCCAAAAGGCGCAGACGGCAAAACACCATTCAATTTGCTCAAAGGTTTTTTAGAACCTAAAAATGGGCAAAAGATAAATTACTTTGTATTTAGAATAAGCGACGAAATGATCAAATTTCAAAGATCGATTTCGATGAACACATTTTATGCGGACGTTAATCTCTGTCCTGGCGCTGTCGATCGAACCGTGTCCGTTCATCAGCCCCTCGGCAACTTTCTTGAGCCTATCGTGGGCCGAACCGACCTGTTGCCATACGTTAAGAGGGCAAGCCTGATCCAATTGCGCAACTACCTGTATGTCGCGATTGACAGCAATCTTCGGAGCTACTCCCCCAAGGGCGCAGATCAATATGGATATGAATGGCTGCCGATCGCGGTGGAAAGCAGACAGGTTTGCCTGACCATCAGCGTCGGTCGAATGGGGCATGGCGCCTTTCTCTCTCAGCCCATAAACATAACCAGGCTTGCGGAGTTCGTCTTTCTCGACAGCAAATGAGCCGAGCCGGGCGGCAGCTTAGCCAGTCCCTGCAGCCATCCCGCCGTCGGCCGACCATGCACCCGCGCCAGCCATCGCCAGCGCCAGAAAACCGCCTGATATCGCGATGTCCTTCATCAGCATCTGCGAATGCATGAAGGTCAGCGTCGGATCGCCGCCGCCCTGGCCATAGTGGCCGATGAACGCTGTCGCGACGCAAAAGGCGGCGAGCAGCAGCGCCACGATCGGCGTCTTGAAGCCGACGAGGATGAGCAGCCCGGCGATCAGTTCGAACAGCCCCGTGCCCCAGGCAGCGAGCGTTGGCAGCGGCAGGCCGAGGCCGGCGAAATAGCCCGATGTGCCGGCGATGTCGGCAAGCGCATGGAAGCCGGACGGCACGAACAGTGCGGCAAACAGCAGCCGGGAAAGCAAAAGCAGCGCATTGCGGGGCATCTTCACCTCCGTTGTCGACGGCCGCTTGGCCTGGCGCCCGATCTTAGCAGGTTTTCCGTCAGCGGACCGAAGGGCACAAACCGACAACGAAAAAGGGGCGCGGAAAATTCCGCACCCCTTTTGTCCAAGTAATGCTGGACTGCTTCAGCCGCGCTTGGCGTCGATCGAGTAGGCTCCGGGGCCCGAGGAGGCGAGCACGAGGAAGCCGCCGGCAATCGCGACGTTCTTCAGGAAATTGATCATCTGCATCTGATCGGCCCAGCCGGTGTGGGCAACCAGTGCGGTGGCGACGGTGAAGATCGCCATCACCCAGCCCACGATCCGGGTCTGGAAGCCGACGAGGATGGCGAGACCGCCAAGCAGTTCGATCAGGCCGACGACAATGGCGGTCACCATCGGCAGCGGCAGGCCGAGGCTGCCGAAATAGCCGGCCGTGCCGGCAATCGCCGTCAGCTTGCCGAAACCGGAAAGCAGGAAGATGACCGACAGCAGGATGCGGCCGAGCAGGATCGTGCCCGAGGCGCCGGCGGCGGTGCCGGAACCGGCAAACGAAGTGTTGGTGGACGTGTTGGTGGACATGGCGGTTACTCTCTCCAGAAGGGTTTGGAATACCCGTCCAGTTAGCGCAGGCCGACTGTTCACCAAAGACGCCGGATTGGTTACGGATTGTTCACCGAGGTAACGTTTTCGCGATCAACATAGGTGTGTTGAGATTCAGGGATATCAACATACCTTAGCCCGGATGCGTCATGTCCTCCGGCCGCACCAGCCGCTCATAGTCGGCTTCGCTGACCAGCCCGGTGGCCAAGGCTTCCTGGCGCAGCGTCGTGCCGTTCTTGTGCGCCGCCTTGGCGATCTTGGCCGCGTTGTCGTAGCCGATCGTCGGCGCCAGCGCGGTCACCAGCATCAGCGAACGGTCGAGCGCCGCCTTGATGTTGTCTTCGCGGGCCTCGATGCCGACGACGCAATTGTCGGTGAAGGAGATGGAGGCGTCGGCGAGCAGCTGCACCGACTGCAGGAAACAATAGGCCATCAGCGGATTGTAGACGTTGAGCTCGAAATGGCCCTGGCTGCCGGCGAAGCTGATAGCCGCATTGTTGCCGAACACCTGCACGCAAACCTGCGTCATCGCTTCGCACTGGGTCGGGTTGACCTTGCCCGGCATGATCGAGGAGCCCGGTTCGTTTTCCGGCAGCGACAATTCGCCGAGGCCCGAACGCGGGCCGGAACCGAGCAGACGGATGTCGTTGGCGATCTTGAACAGCGCCGCCGCGCAGGCATTGATGGCGCCGTGCGAGAACACCATGGAATCATGGGCGGCGAGCGCCTCGAACTTGTTCGGCGCAGTGACGAAATCGATGCCGGTGATCGCGGCGATACGCGCCGCCACCTTTTCGGCAAAACCGACCGGCGCGTTGAGGCCGGTGCCGACCGCGGTGCCGCCTTGCGCCAATTCCTGCAGGCCGGGCAGCGTCATCTCGATGCGCTTGATCGACGAGGCGACCTGCGCCGCATAGCCGGAGAACTCCTGGCCGAGCGTCAGCGGCGTCGCGTCCTGCGTGTGGGTGCGGCCGATCTTGACGATGTGGGCGAAAGCCTCGGTTTTGGCCTCGAGCGCCGCGTGCAAATGCCTCAGCGCCGGCAGCAGATCGTGGATGATGCGCTCGGCGCAGGCGATGTGCATGGCCGTCGGATAGGTGTCATTCGATGACTGGCTCATATTGACGTGGTCGTTGGGATGCACCGGCTTCTTCGACCCCATAATGCCGCCCAAAAGCTGGATCGCCCGGTTGGAGATCACCTCATTGGCGTTCATGTTGGACTGGGTGCCCGAGCCGGTCTGCCAGACGACCAGCGGGAAATGGTCGTTGAGCTTGCCGTCGCTGACCTCCTGGGAGGCCTCGACAATGGCCTTGCCGATCGCCGGATCGAGCCGCTTCAGCTCCATGTTGGCTTCGGCGGCCGCCCGCTTGACGATGCCCAGCGCCCGCACGATCGAGGCCGGCTGCTTTTCCCAGCCGATCTTGAAATTGGCCAGCGAACGCTGCGCCTGCGCGCCCCAATAGCGGTCGGCGGCGACCTCGATGGGACCGAACGTGTCGGTTTCGGTTCTTGTCTCTGGCGCGCTCACGAGGTCTCTCCGGTTTGCAATTTGCAAACGGCGTATCGCGTTGCACAAATGCCTTCAAGCGGAGATTGCGGGTGGGAGCGATGCAAATCGGTTGAAGGAGTGGCGCCTTTCCTTCTCCCCTTGTGGGAGAAGGTGGATCGGCGCGTAGCGCCGAGCCGGATGAGGGGTGTTGGACGGAATGCGGTGGTGTCAAGCTGGAACACCCCTCATCCGACCGAGCTTCGCTCGGCCACCTTCTCCCACAGGGGGAGAAGGAAGAGGCGCTCCTCTCACCCCGCCGTGTACCCGCCGTCGATGGCAAAGATGCCGCCGCTGGTCCACGCCGCCTCGTCGCTGGCGAGATAGACCGCGATGCCGGCAAGGTCGGTGGTCCGGCCGATGCGGCCGAGCGGATAGCTGCGCTCGACATAGGCCTTGAGCTCGGCTTGCGCGGCTTCCGGCAGGTTTTCGATCGACCTGCGCCGCATCGCTGTGTCGACCGTGCCGGGCGCGATGGCATTGACCCTTATGCCGCGCGGCCCGAGCTCGAAGGCGAGCGACTTGGTCAGCGAATTGAGCGCGCCTTTCGACAGCGAATAGAGGCTGGACGGCCGCTTCGGGATCATCTTGTGCGCAAAATAGGACGAGATGTTGATCACCGAAGCCCCGCTTGGCGCGAGATGCGGCAGCAATCCCTGGGTGAGGAAAAACACCGCCGTCACATTGAGCGCGAACGACTGCTGGAACTGGTCCTCGCTGACGGTTTCGAACGGCACCAGGAACGCCACGCCGGCATTGTTGACGAGGATATCGAGAGGTGGGCCGCGCTTGACATGCTCGACCACGGCGTCGATGCCGGCGCTGGCCGACAGGTCGGCCGACAGCGTTTCGACGTCATCCCCGAGCTGCTTGCGGGCGGCCTTGAGCTTCCCGGCATCGCGGCCGACGATCAGCACGTCCGCGCCTTCGCGCAAGAAAGCTTCGGCGATCGCCAGCCCGATCCCGTCAGAGCCGCCGGTGACCAGCGCCCGTTTACCGTGAAGTCTCATTCAACGCTCCCGCGCGCGTGCCGCTTCCGCCGGCGGCATGCACCCCAGAGCAGCGCTGCCTGCACTCCGGGTCAAGTCGCCTGCCTATCCCAGCGTATGAAACTTCGCCTCGTGTCACCGCCCAAGCAGCGACTGTGAGGTTGGCGACAGCCGCAAAGTCTCAGTCGGCTTGGCCATGCGTGACTGGACGCTTTGCCGGAAGGCCTGCCACTCCGGGGATGCGGCCAAGGCTGCCTCGTGGCGGGCATGGGCGTCCGCGCTGTCGAAACCCGTGACGCTGATGAAGACGTTTTCACTGGCCCGCACCGGCAGCCGCGGAAAGCTGTTTTCGGCATGTTCGCTGACGAAGGCGGCGAGTGGCCGTGCGCCAGATGCGGCGAGCACTGGAAGAGCTCCGGTCTGGAAGTCGTTGGCGAAGCCGGCTTCCAGGCCCGGTCGCAAATGATGAATCCTGATGACAATGATTGCCTGCAAATCACTGCTTGCGCTCGGCTTTTCGAGATCCTGCAAGGCTGTCCGGCGCAGTCCCGAGAGGTCGAAGCCGGCGTCCGGCCAAGCCGGCCTCAGCATCAGCACGTCGTCGGATGAGATCATCGTGGCGTTGGCGGCGTCGCGCCAGGCAGCCCATACCGGCCCATCATAGAAGGCGCCCAGCGCGTGCTTCCGCGCTTCCATGTCATCGAAGCCGCGCAGCCAGACGAACATGTCCGGCCGATCGAGATCGCGGAACTGGCCGATGATGGTCATGCCTGCCGTTTCCTGGCCCTCGATCAAATGATTGTCGAAGATGCCGATCAGCGTCTCGCGCCGGCCGGGTTTCAGCGTGTATTGCCGGAGTTCGACGATGGGCGAGGCGAGCAGGTTGGGCACGGCGTTCAAAGGCAGGTTCATCGCTCGATCTCCAAAACAGGGCAGTCATCCTGTTTTGCAAAACAGACCAGTTGTCCTGTTTTGTCAATCTGCTATCGTGTGAAAGATTGGTGCTCGCCCGAGCGGGCTCGAAAACGCGCCAATGATCTGAGGCATGCGCAAGAAAGTGCTCGGTGTGAAGCAGCCAAAAGCGCCGGCAAGAGGCCTCGAAGAAGAATACGTTGAGGCTGCCATATTGCACCGTCAGCTACTTGAAATGGGGGATGTCAAAGGATCGAATGCGGCTCACGACCGCTTGATCCGCGCAATAAGGGAGATCAGGAACCGAACTGATCGCGGGCGATCTTTTCTATTGGGAATCCTGAGGCATACAGACGAAAATGTCAGGCTCTGGAGTGCCGGGCACCTTTTGCCGCTCGAGGAAAAACTGGCTCTTGCTGAAATGAAGCGACTCTCAAGAGACGCGAAATCGTGGGTGGTTAGTTCAAGCGCCGATGTGACCGCAACGGAGTGGCGAAAAGGCACGTTGGATATTGATTGGTTCATGAAAGAGTAGAAGCTCAGTATCTGCCATCATAAGCATAATCCGACGTGAACATCCCTTATGATTCTAAGCCGGCGGCCGGCCATGCGGCCTCAGCAGCGCGTCGTCCGAATCCGATCACCGTGGCGTTGGCGGCGTCGCGCCAGGCAGCTCCCAAATCGGCTATTTGACAAAACAGACCGGTTGTCCTGTTTTGTCAATCTGCTATCGTGTGAAAATGTCAGCTGAGATTGCCGCTCGCGCAAAGGCGCGGCCTCAAAAACGCACCAACAACCCCGAAGGCATGCGCAAAAAGGTGCTCGATGTCGCCGAGGAGGCGTTTCAGGCGCGCGGCTACCACGCCTCAAGCATGGGCGACCTGATGGCGACGGCGGGCGTCACCGGCGGTGCGCTGCACCACCATTTCCCGACCAAGAAGGCGCTGGCGCTTGCAGTGATCGAGGAGCGGGTCGCCGCCGCCGTCGAAGAGACATGGATCGCGCCGGTGCGGATGGCCGGCTCGGCGCGGGAGGGCGTGCGCTCCGTGTTTGCGGCCGTCGCGGCGGAGCTGGAGCAGCAGGGTTTCGTGCGCGGTTGCCCGCTCAACAATCTGGCGCATGAATTGTCGCTTGCCGATCCGGATTTCCGCACGGCCCTTGCCGGCATTTTTTCGGCCTGGCGTCAGGCGATCGCCGACAAGCTCAGGGTCGACCAGCAGGCGGGCCGGGAGCAGGGCACCGATCCGCAGCGCTTCGCAGCGCTCGCCGTCGCCATCTATTCCGGCGCCATGTCGATGGCCAAGACCGCACAGGACGCAAGCGTGCTGCGCGACTGCCTGGTGGCGTTGGAGCAGGGAGCTACATCGTCCAAGACAGGAGCGAGGCGACGTCGCAGGATACTGCACAGAGCCCTTTGACGCCGGCAGGACAGAGGCGCCGCCGCCGCTGATGTCACGACCAAGGCCGGAAGGCCGGTGTCCTAATTCGGCAGCGGCTTGATCAGCTCGTAGCCGACCACGCTTTCGGCACTGGTGCCCTCGTCATAGCGCCTGGCCACAACCGCCTGCAGGTCGGGTGCGTAAAGCGCGGTAAACTCGTCCTGCGTCTCGCCGGCTTCGCTCCTGATCGTCTGCTTGACCGTGAGCACGGAGTATTTGCAGTCGCCGAGGCTGAACGTCTCTTTGCCCTTGACGTTGATCTCCAGCGTCTCGGTGCCCTTCGGCGGCTTGTTCGGCGCGAGGCGAGCAAACACGGTCTTGCTCTTTGCCCCCGGCTTCAGCGGAAACAGCTTTCTGAGATCGGAATACGGGATCATCGCCAGCTCGCCCGTGCTGCTGTCGCGAAACACCTCGATCAGCCCGCCGAACAGGAACTGCGACTGTGGCGATTGCGACTGGTATTTGTTGGCGACGGCCACCATTCCGCCTGCCGCCGGACGAAATTCGCTGTGGATGCCAGGCCTTTCGAGAATGAAGCCGGCCTTGGCTGATTTGGCGTCGATGCATTCGGCGCCATGCGCTGCGCTCGTCACCGCCAGAATGGCCAATATCATGCCGATGGTTACAGTTTTCATGGCGTCCTCCTCTGCCCGCGCAGGTTGAATGCTGAAAGCAATGCCAGACCGAAGGCAGCGTGTCGACATGCCGTGCGAGAGAACTGGACTGCAGGCGTCTGTCATGCTGAACTTTGATGCATGATGAACCGTATCCCGGCTCGACCGGTCTCCCGGCGCAGGTTCCTGATGCACGTAGCGGGCCTTGCCGCGGCCGGCGCCGTTTCGCGTCCGGCCTTCGGCCAGACCGGGCAGCGCATCCCGCCCATCGACGCTACCTTCCTGTTCATTGCCGATGTCCATGCTTGCCGCACGGAGAGCGGGTTGAGCCCGCATTGCGAGCAGGAAGGCAAGACCGACGCCGCCCTGCTGCGCAATGTCGCTGCACTCAACGGCATCGCCGACAGACAATGGCCGGCTGAAATCAACGGCGTCGCCACCGACCTGCGCTCAAAAGGCAGCATCGGCACGCCGCTCGGCCTCGTCGTTGGCGGTGACATCACCGATGATGGCGGTGGCCAGATCACCCAGCCCAGCGAGGGCACGCAGCTGCTCCAGTTCAGCCAGCGCTACCAGCAAGGCGTCGGCCCCGACCGCGTGCACATGCCGGTCTATGTCGGCCTCGGCAACCACGACCTCGACCAGAACGGCCCGCGCTCGCATGTCGACTGGTACCGCCGCGAAATGCGCGACTACGTCGAGGTCAACCACCGCCCCGGCGTGTTCTTCAAGCCGCCCGCGCCGGCGACCGACTACAACGTCGAGACCGACTGCTATTCATGGGACTGGGGCGGTCTGCATCTTGTCCAGACGCACCGCTTTGCCGGCGACACCGGCCATGGCGCCGCCAGCAGCCTGCCATGGCTGAAGCAGGATCTGGCGACCTATGCCGGCGACGGCCGCCCGGTTATCCTGTTCCAGCATTATGGCTGGGATACTTTCTCGATTGAAAGATGGGACGCCGCGGAGAGAACCTTCGACGACAGCGGCACGGGTCCGCCGCATTGGTGGAGCGAGGCGGACAGGCAGGCGCTGCTGGCTGTTCTGAAAGGCTACAATGTCGTCGGCATTTTCCATGGCCATCAGCACGCGACGCCGATGATCTATCATCGTGGCGGGCTCGATTTGTTCAAGCCGAAGGCCGCCTTCATGGGCGGCTTCGCGTTGGCGCGGGTGACCGGCAACAGCATGGATGTGGTACTGGGCGAAGCCGCCGGAGATCATGGCGAGGTCACCTTCACCAACGCGTACAGCAAAAATCTGACTTTCTGACGGGTAAGAGACGGCGCAAAAAAAGGCGGCCGAGCCGCCTTTTTCCTGGTTTGCGAAGGGCCAGCATCAAAGCGCCTTCTTCACCTTGTCCTTCACGTCGCCGTAAGCCTTCTGTATCTTGCCGGTGGCCTTGTCGACATCGCCTTCAGCCTCGGTGCGCCTGTTGCCGGTGGCCTTGCCGGCGGCCTGTTTGACCGAGCCCTTGGCTTGCTTGGCGACGCCCGCAACCTGATCCTTGTTCACCATCGCGCATCTCCTGAACCGTTCGCCTAAAGAAACGGTCGCCGATCGCTTAGGTTCCGGCTTCGGCCGGTCGATTTGGGCCGGCTTCCGGCCGCGAAGCGGACAGGATAGGGTGCGCCAGAAAGCCCGAGCAGGCAGGGCCGGAGAGGGACAATGGCTGAATTCACGCTCTTCATCGGCAACAAGTGTTTTTCGTCGTGGTCGCTGAGGCCATGGCTGGCGATGAAGCATCTGGAGATCCCGTTCGAAGAGGGTTTTGTGCGCCTGCGCACGCCCGAGACCGCCGCCAATCTGGCCAGGATATCGCCGACCGGCCAGGTGCCGGTGCTGAACCATCGGCTGTCGAATGGCGAGGTCCTGATCGTCTGGGAAACCCTCGCCATCCTTGAATATCTTGCCGACCTGTTTCCCAAGAAGCAGCTCTGGCCGGCCGATATCGGCGCCCGCGCGCTGGCCCGCTCGGCGGCGACCGAGATGCATTCCGGCTTTCGCGAGGTCCGCTACGGCTGGCCGATGAATTTGCGCCGGCCGAAAGGCCACAAGCCGCTCGACGCCGACGGTGAGGCGCAACGGGCGCGCATCGAGGAGCTGTGGCGGCAATGCCGTGAAAAATACGGCAAAGGCGGGCCGTTCCTGTTTGGCCATTTCACCGCGGCCGACGCCATGTATGCGCCGGTCGTCACCCGCTTCGACACCTATGGCGGCACGCTGGCGCCCGACACCCGCGCCTATGTCGACGCCGTGCTTTCAATGCCGGCGATGCGCCACTGGTATGCCGAGGCGGCAAAGGAGCCATGGCCGGAGCCCGGCCCCGACGAATAGAGCCGGGTAACCGACAGCCGGTCTTTCACATCGCGGCCCGCGGCCTATCTGGAAGGTCGGGCAGGGGTTTTGGAGACTTTACAATGACATCTGTTTCCTCCGCACTGGCCGGCAAGATTGCGCTGGTCACCGGCGCATCGTCGGGCATCGGCGAGGCGACGGCTGCGGCGCTGGCCGCCGCCGGGGCAAAGGTGGCGATTGCCGCACGCCGCGCCGATCGCCTCGAAGCGCTGGGCGCGCGTATCGAAAAGGCCGGCGGCACGGCGCTCCGCATCGAGACCGACGTCACCAGCAACGACGATGTCACCGCGATGGTCGACAAGGTCGTCGCCGAATGGGGCCGCCTCGACATCCTCGTCAACAATGCCGGCGTCATGCTTTTGTCGCCGGCCTCCGAGGCGGCTCTCGACGACTGGCGCCGCATGATTAGCTCAACCTGCTGGCGCTGATGGGCGTTACCAAGGCGGCGCTGCCGCATCTCAGGGCCGCCAAGGGTCACATCGTCAATGTCTCGTCGATTGCCGGCCGCGTCGCCAATCCCGGCGCCAGCGGGTACGCGGCGACCAAGTTCGGCGTCGTCGGCTTTTCGGAGTCGCTGCGCCGCGAAGTCTACGCCGACAAGGTTCGCGTCACCGTCATCGAGCCCGGCCTGGTGCATACCGAGCTCGGCGACCACATCACCAATCCGGCGTTCAAGGCTGATCTGGATAAGCGGCTCGCCGCCATGGAGGCGCTGACCGCCGAGGACATCGCCGCGGCCATTCTCTATGCCGTGAGCCAGCCGGCACACGTCAACGTCAACGAGATCGTCATCCGCCCGACCGACCAGGAACGGTGAATGACGTCTTTTCGCTACACCTCGAATCCCGCCCGCAGGAAATCGCCACACTCCTCGACCAGCCGGGATGGGTCCTTCGCGATGTAGACGCCGAAATCCGCCGTCGGCGCCGGCGGCAGGTTGAAGCGTCCATTGAGGCTTTGGCAGTCGGGCGGCAATCCTTCCTGCAGCAGAAGCCCGATGCCAAGCCCGGCCCTGAGCGCCGACATCAGCGTCGCGAAGGTCGACACGCGGCAGCCGACCTTCCAGCCGATCCCGGCCTCTGCGAGCGAGGCCAGCATTCGGTCCTGCCAGGAGCAGGCACCTTCGAAGATGATCAAGGGAAGCTCGACCTCGTCATCGATCTCGATCATGCGGCTTGCCGCCCAGACCAGCTGTCGCGACAGATGGCCTCGCGGCGCTTTTGCGAAGCGCGCCGGATCGGCCATGACGATGTCGCATTTTTCCTCGCCTAGCGACTTGCTGAGATCGGTGCTGCTGGCCGATGTCAGCTCGATCTCCACGGAAGGGTGCCGGCGTCGGAAGTCGGCGATGATCAGCGGCAGCCGCGTCACCGCCAAATCCTCGACGATGCCCAGCCGGACACGGCCGACCAGCCTGCGGCCTTCTATCTCGCGCCTGGCATCCTCGCCGATCGCGATGGCCTTGCGGGCGAAGGCGAGCAGGATCTCGCCGGCCTCCGTCAGCGTCACGCCGCGCGGCGAACGGCGCAGCAGCTCGGCGCCGACTTCGCCCTCTAGGCGCTGAAGCTGCATGCTCACCGCCGCCTGGGTGCGGGCAAGCCGATCGGCGGCCCGGCTCACCGTTCCCGTATCGGCCACGGTGACGAAGGCGCGCAGCAGCCTGACGTCGATATCTCCAGTCATAAGAATTCCTGATAGCTGTGTCAGCACTATCAGGCTATCCCAAAGGCCGGTCTAAATTCAAGGTCCGCTCGCATCAACGAAACAGGAGCAGCCTCCTTGTCCTACAGAAGAAGATTTGAAGAGCTCGGTGTCGCCTGGCCGTCGCTGTCGCGGCCCGCTTTGCCGTTCTCGCCGACGGTTCGCGTCGCGGACATCGTCTATGTCTCCGGTGAGATACCGGAGATTGGCGAGGAGATCGCCGCGATCGGCCAGGTCGGCAGAGAGATCGATCTGGCTGCGGCGCGGAGCGCCGCCCGGCTTTGCGCGGGCAACATCGTCTATTGGCTGGACAAGGAACTGGACGGCAATCTCGACCGCGTCGTCAAATTCGCCAAGCTGACCGTCTATGTGAATGCGGCGACGGGCTTTTCGGCCTATTCGGAGGTCGGCAACGGAGCGTCCGAATTTCTGCTCGATATTTTCGGCGAGGGTGGCGAGCACGCCCGCTGCTCACTCGGCATGGCCGGCTTGCCGGCCAATGTTTCGGTCGAAGCCGACGCCATCGTGCATGTCCGCTGACGCATGTCGCCCAAAGCATGCCCTCGGGCCTGACCCGAGGGTGCGCAGTGAAACCAGAAGGAGGCTTGGCTTGATGGCTGCAAATCTTGAGGGGCGGAAGGCGCTGGTTCTCGGCGGAGGCAAGGGCCTCGGCTTCGGCGTCGCTGAAGCGCTCGCGGCGAAAGGCGCCGAAGTCATCCTGGTCGGACGAGGGGAGGAGACCCTGGATGCGGCGCGGCGCGCGATCGGGGCCGCCGGCCGCGTCTGCTCGACCTTCAGCGCTGACCTGTCCGACAACGATAGCGTCTCCCGGCTGTTCCGTGCCGTCGAGGAAGAGCATCAGCGGATCGACATCGTCCTGCTCAATGGCGGCGGCCCGCCACCCTTTGCGGCCAGCGTCTTCGATGCGAGCGTCTGGGAGAAGCAGTTCACCAGCATGGTGCTGAGCCAGATGCGCATTGCCAGTTCTTTCCTGCCCGGCATGCGGGCGCGGTGCTGGGGGCGCATCATCGCCGTTTCCTCGACTTCCGTCCGTGAGCCGATCCCCGGCCTTACCGCTTCGAACGCGTTGCGTGCGTCGCTCGCTGGCTGGGCCAAGACCCTGGCGGGCGAAGTGGCTGCGGACGGCGTCACCGTCAACCTGTTGCTGCCGGGCCGTTTTGCGACGGACCGGACGAAAGAGTTCGACGCCATGGACGCAGCCGACAGGGGTGTCGACGCCGCCGTGATCGCCGCCGAGAGTCAGGCCGAAATCCCGGCAAAGCGTTATGGAACCCCCGCCGAGTTCGGCGCGGTCGCTGCATTCCTGGCCAGCGACGCCGCCGCCTATGTCACCGGCGTGGCGTTGCCGGTGGATGGCGGACTCAGCCGCGGCATGCTGTGAGGGGCAGGGTGATGTGACGGCACGATTGCTTGCATCTCACAGGAACGCCCCTCGTGCCTTTTATCTGCGCGGGGGGCGTCCTGTTTGTCGTCCGCCTTTCTCAAGATCGCTCTTCGAGAACGGCTTTCGACACTGAAAAAAATGCCCCGGCGCCAAAATGGTTCCCGGCTAAGTGGTTTTTTCGGCGGGCAATAGCCCGGCGCTGTCGGAAGTGCCTGCACGGGCAGCCGCCACGCGTCTCTGCGAGTGTGGCAAATCAAAAAAATTGACACAACGCGCAAAGAAGTCTATAAGAACTTTGTCGATGTTTGTTTGACCGACTTTTGTTATCCGCGTGCCGAGGCGCGCCTTTGACGAACTTCCCCATCAAAATCGAGACAAACGTTGTTATGCATCCGCATGACAGCGAACGAATATTTGCCATGGAAAGGGTTCGTTATGAGCACAGGCACAGTTAAATGGTTCAATGCCACCAAGGGTTTTGGTTTTATTCAGCCTGACGACGGTTCTGCCGACGTTTTTGTCCACATCTCAGCCGTCGAGCGCGCCGGAATGCGCGATATCGTCGAGGGCCAGAAGCTTGGCTATGAGATGGTCCGCGACAACAAGTCGGGCAAGATGTCCGCCGACCAGTTGAAGGCGGCCTAAAACGGAATTAAGCCTCACCGGTGACCACGGATGTACTGGCACCGGTGAATGGCAAATTCCAGCGCATGATCGCGGGATGTTAAATCTCGGAACGGATCATGTGCATTGAGAAGAACGTTTCTTTGCGCGTCTCTCGGGATGCGCAGGCGCTCTTATGGAAGGTCAGGCAGTGCCTGGCCTTTTTCATTTTTGCACTTCGACCGCCGAAAGAGCGCTGCTCGACGGCCCGGACGTGCTAAGGACGTTTCAGCAATTTGAAACCGGCTGCCGTATTGCTTTGTGCGGGATCCTGGCCGAAAGACCAGTCTCGCCACTTTTCGGCGGCCCGCTCCGAACCGGGAGAAAGACCTTGACCGCAACTTCAAAGAAACCCCGCGACCAAGCCGAATCCATTTTTAGCAAGACCCGGACCCAGTCAATGTCGCTCGACCGCATCATTTCCGAACGGGATGCCGTCAGCGAGGCCCGCGAAGCCAAGACCGCGCGGCTTCGCGAACTGCGCCTGGAAAAGGAAGCCGACGAGATGGCGGCGGCCGTTGCGCTCGCAGCCTCGCCGAAACGCGCAGGCAAACGCTGATGGCCACCAAACGTGTGCCTCAAAAGGCGATCGCCGCCGATTCGACCATCGCCGATGTCGTGGGCGAGCTCGACAAGCCGGTCGAATATGTCCGGCGCGTGCTTGAAAAGCTCGAGCGCTGCAGGCGTGTCCACGGCGATGCCCAGGTGCGGCTCGGCGTGCGCGGCCGTGCCGAATGCCCCAATTATCTGATCGAATACGTCCGGGAAAACGCTAAGACCCACGAGCGCGTGACCTATCAGGATGCCGCCTATAGCGGCAGCACGCATCGCGAGCTGGCGCCCCGGCACATCGAGGAGGCCAGGAACTGGTCGCCCGAAGAGATGAACATCACGGCCGTTTCGGCGCTCATCGGCCGCCTCCGCAATCCGAATGCGCCATCATCGCGTTTCTCTGACGAGGATTGATATGGCCATCAAGTTTTCCGCCAAAGACCAGCCGGCAGCGCCTGCTGCCGCCGTAAAGCCGGCCAAGCCGGCGGCCGCGCCGAAGACCGGCGAAGCCGCCGAAGCGGGCACCGATCTGTTCAGGTCGCCGGCCGAAGCGCCACCGCGCAAGCCGAAGAAGAAATAGCGCCTTTGCAGCAAAATACCGGCCGGAAATCTGCGCCAAAGCTGCTTGCCTTGGCGGTCGCAGAGGATTGTTCGTCGCCACAAGACGGCGCCGACCCGGTTGCCTTCGATTGCCAGACCTGTGGCGCCTGCTGCGCCTACTCGTCCAGATGGCCGCGCTTCTCCACCGAGGATGACGCGCAACTCGAGCTGATCCCGCAAAAATACGTGGCTGCCGACGAAGCCGGCATGCGCTGTGACGGCGCCCGCTGTTCGGCACTGTGCGGCGAGGTCGGCAAGTCGACTGCCTGCGGCATCTACGAGATCCGCCCCGACGTCTGCCGCGCCTGCATGCCAGGCGATGACGACTGCCTGATGGCGCGCCGGGCTCACGGACTGCCGACGCTGTAATGACGGCCCTCGGGCTGGCGTCTCAGTTTGAATTTCCACCTTGTGCCAAAGAGCGGACATTCTCAGTCAGATGATCGCTGCGGTAGAGGCCAGGCGATCGTCCGGTCAACCGTTTGAATGCCTGCGAGAACGACGGCACCGATTCATATCCGACGGCGCGCCCGATCTCGCCAATGTTCTGGTTCGTTTCGCGCAGAGCCTTGGCGGCAAGGTTCATCCGCCATCGAGTCACATAGGACAGCGGCGGCTGTCCTATAAGTTGGGTGAAGCGACGCGCGAAAGTGGCCCGGGACTGTGCCGCGCCGCTGGCAAGGGAAGCGATGGTCCAGGGATTACCCGGCCGCTCGTGGATTAGGCGCAAAGCTTGCGCAATGCCTTTATCGCGTAAGGCGCCAAACCATCCCCCTGTTCCGAGAGGCTGATGTTCTATCCAGGCACGCAGCAAGAAGATCAACGTGCTATCGAGAAGGCGTGGGGCGACAATATCGTGGCCGCCGAGATTGTCTTTCGCTTCGACCTGCAGAAGTTTCAGGACAAGCCGCAGCGGCTCGCTGGTGTCTATCTGATTTCGGGTCAAATGAATCAGCGGAGGAAGCAGCGAAACCATCGGATATGGCCCCACGCCGTCGAGTGAATATCTCGCACAAAGAAGAGTTGTCGCGCCGCCCTCGCTTTTCGGTTCCGGTCCGCTCCGATTTGCGGAAAGGACGGCAGATATGGATGCCGTCGGTGCATCCGCCGGATTACAAAGAGTATGTCCGACTCCGCTCGCGACAAGGATGACGTCTCCCTCGCCTAAGCGGATCGGCTCCTTTTGACCAGTCAGCCGCAACCAGCATTCGCCGTTCTGTATGACGTGGATGGCGGCATTCCTTGTCGGATCGACTGAAATACCCCACGGCCGATGTAGGATCGCGCTGCCGATCATGGCGCTGCCAAATCTCAGCGAAGCAAGAACTTCGGACAAGACGTCCACGAGAACACATCCTCCGATAATGCATCAGGCGACGATATTAGACGATTGGATAAGAATCCAGCGGAATAGCGTATCGACCATCTCACAAGCGCGACAGATTATGTTGGCAATGTCGGCGTGCGGACGCTCCTGTCCACAACAGGCAGAAGCAGGCACCTGAAGGAGCAAAACATGCGTGAACCATCAAATCCATTTCCAGCCAAGATTCATAATTCGCTGGAGACCAACAAGATGATCGTCCTGGACTTCATCGACAAAGCAGTAAACCAAGGGAACATCGAAGCTGCTTCGATGCATTTTGGCGAACGCTACATCCAACACAATCCGAACATTGCGGATGGTGCGGACGGTTTCAAAGCCTATCTGCATCAGCTCAAACAGTCATTTCCCCTCGTGAGAGGAGAGGTGAAGCGGATTTTTGCTGAAGGGGATTTCGTCATCGTGCACATGCACGCAAAACGCGAACCCGAAGAGGAGGGCTTGGCCATCGTCGACATTTTCAGGCTGAAGGACAGCAAGCTCATCGAACACTGGGAAGTTCGGCAGCCCATTGCGGATAGCAAGCTGCATGCCAATAGCATGATCTGAATGCGGATAGACGGCAGCGTAAGGAGCCAACTCGCGCTGCTGGAAGGTGCAGCCTCGGTTGTGGGCGAAAATTTCGAAATGAGACATTACCTGCTCTCAGGCTGGCTTGTCCCCAAGCATTTCGCTGGTTACGCTGCCAGCGGCAGGGCCAGCACCGGGAGACCATCTGTGAGCCTCGAATTCTTGTTGACGTCGCTGATTGTCGTGGCTTCGCCCGGCACCGGCGTTCTCTATACGCTGAGCGCCGGTCTGTCGCGTGGTGCGCGCGCCAGCGTCATTGCCGCTTTCGGCTGCACGCTCGGCATCATTCCGCACATGGCGGCCGCCATCACCGGCCTCGCGGCGCTGCTGCACACCAGCGCGGTCGCCTTCGAGACGCTGAAATATCTCGGTGTCGCCTACCTGCTCTACATGGCCTGGAACACGCTGAGGGAGAAGGGCGGCCTGAGCGTCGACGAAAATGTCGCGCCGCGCTCGGCCGGCAAGGTGATCACCTCGGGGATCCTCATCAACATCCTCAATCCGAAGCTGTCGATCTTCTTCTTTGCCTTCCTGCCGCAATTCGTCAGCACCACCGAACCGCATGCGTTGTCGAAGATGCTGGAGCTCAGCAGCGTCTTCATGCTGCTCACCTTCGTGGTCTTTGTCGGCTACGGCATTTTCGCGGCGTCGATCCGCAGCCATGTCGTGTCGCGGCCAAAGGTGCTGACCTGGATGCGTCGCACCTTCGCCGGCGCCTTTGTCATGCTCGGCGCCAAACTGGCGCTGGCGGACCGGTAGGCAGCCTTATCCCTTCACGTAGCCCATTGCCTCGACGATCTGCCCGTCCGCTACGCGCATCAGATTGACGCCACGGATGGAGTTACCGTCGGCGCGCCAGTAGCGCCAGCGGATCGTTGCCCGTTCGCCGGCCACGTAAGTTTCCTCGAGGTCGAAGCGTGTGCCGGGTTCGGTCGCGATCGCCGACCATAGCCTGATGCAGGCATCACGGCCGATATGACGGGCGCCATCCGGTGCCGGCGTCGTGTTTTCGATGACGCAGTCCTCGGCCACCAGGCCCGGGAGTGCCGACGGATCATGAAGCTGGAACACGTCGTTGAAGCGTCGCATGATCTCGGCCGTCTGTCTGGATTGATCGTCTGGATGGACGACGATGATGCTGTCCTGTTTCATTTCAGTATCTCGATTTCATTTTTCCGCAGCGGCCGCGATCAGCTCCGCGTTGAGCGTGATCTCAGCCACGCCGGCCAAAGCGCGCGAGACAAGGCATGTCGTCTTGGCGGATTGGGCAAGGCGCTGGAATTCCTCGGACTCCAGCCCTGGAATCTCGGCTTCAGTTTCGAGGTCGATGCGGGTCAGCGTCGGTCCAGCCGCGCTGGTGCCGAGATGCACCTTGGCGAGGGTGCGGATCCACACCGGAACATGGCCGTCTCTGCCCAGTATGGCGCTCAGCGCCATCGAGAAGCAGCCGGCATGCGCTGCCGCAATCCGTTCCTCGGGGTTGGTGCCGGGACCGTTCTCGAAACGCGACGGGAAGGAGTAGGCGCCTTCGAAGACGCCGCTGCCGAGCTTCAGCCGGCCCGAACCTTCTTTCAACGGTCCCTGCCATTGGGCTTCTGCTTCACGAATGGTCATTGCATCTCTCTCCATTGGTTTGAGGGGGGTCGATTAGTCAGGCGCCGTCGACGACCACTTTCCCGAAGACGTCGCCTTGCTGGAAATAGCGGTAGGCGTCTTTGGCCTCGTCGAAGGCGAACACCTTGTCGATGACAGGCTTAAGGCGATGCACCGAGATGGCGCGCAGCATGGCTTCGAGGCCGGTGCGATTGCCGACGAAGAGGCGGCTGATGGTGGCGAGGCTGCGCTGGTAGACGGGGCCGGGAATTTGCACCGTCCCGCCTTTCGCGTCCTGTATGGTGAGAAGCACGATGCGCCCGTAAAGCGCGCAGGCGATCATCGATTGCGCGAAAGTCGGCGGGCCGCCGGTCTCGATGACGAGGTCGATGCCACCGGTTTGCTCGCGCACCGCCGCACCCCATTCCGGCGTGTCGGCGGTGGAGACGACGAGGTCGGTGCCCAGCGCCCGCAGCCGGTCCACCTTCTCGCTGCGCGAGGTAACCGCCACAACACGGCAGCCGAGCAGCTTGGCGAATTGCAGTGCAAAACAGCGCGACGCCGCCCGAGCCGATGACCAGAACCCATTGGCCTGGCTTCGGCATCTCGGCCCCCGTCACCGCATTCCAGGCGGTCAGGCCGGCGCAGGTCAGCGTTGCTGCTTGATGCCAGTCGAGATGATCGGGAAGCCGCACCGCCCATTGCTCGTCGAGCATCGCGTATTCGGTCAGCATCCCGTCCAGCGTGCAGCCAAGCTGGTCGATCAGCCCGGCATTGATGCGGCCGTCGATCCAGCGCGCGATATAGCTGCCGGTGATGCGGTCGCCTACGGCAAAGCGGGTGACAGAATCGCCGACGGCAACGACTTCACCGGCACCATCACTCAGCGGGACGACGCCTTGGCGCGGCGTCAGCGGATAGGTGCCGTAGAGGATCATCGTATCGCGACGATTGAGCGAGGTGGCGCGGACGCGCACGACGATCTCGTGCGGCTTCGGCGTCGGCGGCGTCCCGTCGCGCATCACCAGGCACTTGGTCACGCCGGTTCCTTCAAGACGATAACTGCGCATTTGCCTCTCGTACTATGTAGACTAATCTACATAGTAGATAGACCGGTTGTCATATTCGAGGCAAGGCCTATAATGCTCACTCCTGACAGAGGTTGACATGGCGAACGACACCCGCATCCGCATACTCGAAACGACGGCGCTGCTGCTGAGGCAGCGCGGCTACCACGGCACGTCGCTCAACGACATATTGAGTGCCTCAGGCGCACCGAGAGGCTCGCTCTACTTCCACTTTCCGGGCGGCAAGGATCAGCTGGTCATCGAGGTGACGCGCGACAGCGTCGACGAGGTGACGCAGAGGCTTGGCGCCGCGCTCGCTGCCGAAAAGGATCCGGCAGTCGCCGTCCACCACATTTACCAGTCGATCGCCCGCATGCTGGAGGACAACCAGTTCACGCTCGGCTGCCCGATCGCGCCCGTGGTGCTGGACTCGCCGACTGACATGCCGGAGCTGGCCGAATTGTGCCGCTCGGCTTTCGAGCAATGGATAGGCTTGCTCAGGGCGGCCTTCGTCAGGGCAGGGGTGCCCGAGCGCCGCGCGCATGCGCTGGCGCTGCTGGTCGAATCATCACTGGAAGGGCTGATGGTGATCGCACGCGCCACCCGCGACCGCGCCCCGGTGCTGGCGGTGGCCGACGAAGTCGCCGCGGTGATTGAAGGTGCATTGCCGGCAAAGCTCTCGCCCTCGCGGCGTATTGACGCCGCCGTCTGAGCGGGCAACCCGCTAAACAAAGCAAACAAAAAGGGCGCCTTTCGGCGCCCTTTCTGTATCTCAAGGCTGATGGGTTGGATTAGAAATCCATACCACCCATGCCGCCCATGCCGCCGCCGCCCATGCCGCCAGGCATGCCGCCGCCAGCCGACTCCTTCTTCGGAGCCTCCGCGATCATGGCTTCGGTGGTGACGAGCAGGCCGGCGACCGAGGCCGCGTCCTGCAGAGCCGTACGCACAACCTTGACCGGATCGACGATACCCATGGCGATCATGTCGCCATATTCGCCGGTCTGGGCGTTGTAGCCGAAGGTCGCGCCCTTGTTCTCGAGGATCTTGCCGGCGACGATAGATGCTTCCGCACCGGCGTTGGCCGCGATCTGGCGGGCCGGAGCCTGCAGCGCGCGACGCACGATGCTGATGCCTGCGGTCTGGTCGGAGTTGGCGCCGACAGCCTTGATGCTCAGCGAAGCGCGCAGCAATGCGACGCCGCCGCCGGGAACGATGCCTTCTTCGACGGCCGCACGGGTCGCGTTGAGGGCGTCATCGACGCGGTCCTTCTTTTCCTTGACTTCCA
>NZ_JAMYSE010000050.1:0-50105 GCF_040321795.1 Mesorhizobium sp. M0244
GTTCAACAAGGGAGGAATGAAATGCCGGAAAAACTGCATCCGAAAATCGACAATGGACTGCCCAGGGTAAAGGCGGATTTTGCCGGTGGCACGCTGGTCTGCGCCTGCACCAGCAACCCGGTCAAGGTCAAGGTCAAGGGCCAGATCGCCCACAACCATGCCTGCGGCTGCACCAAATGCTGGAAACCGGAAGGCGCACTGTTCTCGGTCGTAGCGGTTGCCGGTACGGGCGATGTGACGGTGACCGAAAACGGCGACAAGCTGAAGGTGGTCGATCCGGGCGCGCTGATCCTGCGCCATGCCTGCACCGGCTGCGGCGTCCACATGCACGGCCCGGTCGAGCGCGACCACGCGTTCAAGGGGCTGTCCTTCATTCATCCGGAGCGTTTCCAGGAGGACGGCTGGTCGCCTCCGGGCTTCACCGCCTTCGTCTCGTCGATCATCGAATCCGGTGTCGATCCGAGCCGCATGGACGGCATCCGTTCGCAGCTGAAGTCGATCGGCCTCGAACCCTATGACTGCCTCAATCCCGGCCTGATGGACTACATCGCCACCTGGACCGCGAAGAAGTCCGGCGCGTTGCCGGCTTAGCGACTGATCAGACACTATCCTTTGGGGCCGGACGAAATCGCCCGGGCCCCATGCATTGGAACGAACGCAGGCGAGCGCGTAGACGGACCACGCTTCGTAAGTCATTGCCGACGTGTTGTCAGCCTCCCGGGGGCGTTGGGCTCAACGGGAATACGCTGACGGTTGCCCTTTTGAGCATGGCGCTGGTGATTAGGGCGCCTGTGGCGAAAGCCGCCAGCGGGAACCAGTAGTCGCCGTGACGGCGATAGCCGCGATGGTAGTCACGAGAGCCGCGATGGCCATTCCAGTAGGTGCCATCATTGCGCGAAAAATTGCGATTGCGGTTGACCCTCCGGTGTTTCATCCACGACTTGCGGTCGACCGCCTGCACATCGGAAGCGGAAGATAGGGCTAAGCTGGCATACTGAAGGACGACCGCAGGATTTTCGCCTCAAGTGAGCCCGTGCCGGACAAGATGGCGAACGACCGGGGAAAACATCTGCTGGCCGATATAAGATCCGGTGTTCGCATTCTCGAAGATCGTTTCGGCGATCGCATCGTCAACTATGGGAATACCTGCCTGGCGCGCTTGAGCCACTATATCGTCGGCCGCGCGGCCCTGACCCTTGCCGACAACCGTCGGCACGGGCGTTTCGCCCTTGACGTAGCGCAACGCCACAGCGCAGTCGCCGGACACGAAGACGATGACCGCATTTTTCACACCCAGCTTTGCAGGTTGGATCACTGCTTCGCGCCGCTGTCGCTGTTGTTCACGTCGGATCAATGGATCACCTTCGAGATCTTTGTGTTCGCGCTTGTATTCGGTTGTCGTCATGCGCATGTCGCGAAGGAACAGCCAGCGCTGAACAGGAACATCGATCAAGCCGATGACCACAAAGGCCAGGGCGGCGGCAATTCCGAGGGGTGTTAGCACCGCCTTGATGATCGGCTCCAGGCATGTCTGACCACAGCCTGGCGCATCGAAGAGCGGCTGTAGCCAGGCGATCAGGATGAATACGAAAAGGCTTGCCAGCAACACCACCTTGACGAGGCCCTTGGCGAACTCGATGACGTTGCGGAGCGAGAGGATCTTCTGAAGGCCCTTCGCCGGGTTTATGTGATCGAATTGCGGCTTGAGCGGCTCGAACGAGAAGACCGGCCCGAACGTGCCCAGCATGCCGAAGGCTACGGTGAGAACCACAACGATCCCGACTAGCGGGAATGTGGCAAGCATCAGCAACGAGAACGAGTGGCGGATGGCCCGCAGGCTGACCTCCTCGAACGAGCCGCCGGGCACCGTCACCGTCTGCACGAGTTCCGAAAGATGCTTGAAGAGCAGCGGCCAGGAAAAATAGAGATACGCGAGCGCTGCGAACAGAGTGAAGCCGGAGACCAGATCGCGGCTTTGCGAAACCTGGCCCTTGCGGCGGGCGTCACGAAGCTTCTTGTCGGACGCCGGTAATTTCTTTTCCTCAGCTTCTTCGGCCATGTTGCAATCTTACCGCACTATCGTGGTTCCAGTCGGCCGATGCCCTGTGTAAGGTGGGGCGGGCTTGAATACGGAGAGGTGGATTTGCGGTTGCATGTCGTATTCTTGCCAGTCGTCATCACACTCGCGCTGAGCGGTTGCCAGACGACCAAAACCGGCTCCGTGCAGGCCAAGGCGCAGGGCCCGTCGTCCCAATCCGAGCGCCTGATCAAGCTTGCCGACGATATTGATGCGCGTGGAGAAAGTGATACCGCCATCGCGCTCTACCAGCGCGCCGCAGCAATGCCGGACGCCAAGGCGAGCGCGTTCGTCAAGACGGGCGACGCTTACATGCGGGCGGGCTATCCCGCCGACGCCGCCAAAGCCTATCAGGCCGCGCTCACCAAAGCTCCCAATGACGGGGGAGCATTGCTCGGGCTTGGCGCGGCGATGATAGAGGCAGGCGATATCGATGCAGGCATGCGCGCGCTTGCTCAGGCAGCGCCGCTGGTCAACACCAGCAGCGCCTACAATCGGTTGGGCGTTGCGCAGACATTCGCCGGCCAGACAGGGCAGGCGCAGGCGACTTTCGCCCAGGCGTTGAAACTTGCGCCGGGCGATCTTGACGTCGAGACCAACATGGCATTGGCGGCAGCCCTCGAAGACAATTCCGCCGCGGCGCTGCCGCTGGTGCAGAAGATTGCCGCCGCCCCCAACGCGCAATTGCACCACAAGCGCAATGTCGTGGTGGTGTATGGGCTTCTTGGCCAGGCCGATCAGGTCAAGGCCTCGCCGCCAATCGGCCTGACGACCAAGGAGGTGGCCACCCTGCTCGCCCGCGCAAGAACCATCCGACTGAAGGGCAGCACTCAGGCCAAAGCGAAAGCGCTCGGCTCCATCCTCGGCTAGCGCATCGGATCGGAAGGCCTGAAGCGGCTTTCCGCCAAGCGCGACGCGTAGAGTGATGCTACGCGGGCGAATACCGCGCCGGCTCACTCGACCGGGAGCGTCGTTTGCGGCGCCGACGGCGCGCTGTTGGCGCCGCCTATCGGAGCCTCCTCGCCATCGTGGTAGCGACGGGCCGCGCGCGCAGGCGGTGCGGCCGCCGCGGGGCCCATGCGGCGACCCTCTACGAGGTCACGCTGGCTTTCGGACATACGTTGAAGATTGAAGGCGTTGGCGCAGCCGGGCGGCAGGTGAGAGCCGACGCCGGAGACGATCGTCAGGTTCGTCTTGGCGGCAGAGTTGTCATCGTCGGCTGGCTCGGCCAGACAGGCATCGGGAGCAAGGACAGAGCCGCCGACACCCTTCTCGGAGCCGCCCGCATCTGTCGAAACATAGCTGTAGCCGGGCGAATAATCCTGCCGCTGTTGCGGGCCGTTCACGCAGCCGGCCAGAACCAGCGCTGGAATAACGCAGCAGAATGCGATGGGCGATGTCATATCCGGTCCTCGTTACTTGATGATCAGACCCGTCGCCGACGCGTCATTGGCGTGCTTGCGGCTGCGGTGCTTGGCTGCCGGACGGTCAAGCGGCGTGGCGAGGCTGTCGCGCACCGGTTCCACCAGATAGGGCGTGATCAAAATAACCAGTTCGGTCTCTTCGTGCTGGAAACGCTGCGATTGAAAAAGCGGGCCAAGCACGGGTACATCGCCGAGCACCGGAAACTTTTCCAGATTGCGCGAGGTCCGCTGCTGGAAAAGGCCCGCGATCGCAAATGTCTGACCGCTCGCCACTTCGACCGTGGTGTCGGCCTTGCGCACGACGAAACTCGGCATGGCGAAGCCGTTGGCGCTTACGGATCCGGTCTCCGACAAGGAACTGACTTCCGGCTGGACATGGACCGCGATGCGGTTGCGCCCGATCAGCGTCGGGGTGAAGCCGAGGGACACGCCGAAGGGCTTGTATTGGACGGTGACGACATCGGTTCCTTGCGGGATCGGAACCGGAATTTCGCCACCCGCGAGAAAGCTTGCCGTTTGACCGGTCATGGCCGTCAGGTTCGGTTCGGCCAATATCTTGACGATGCCGTTGCGTTGCAGGGCTTCGATCAGAATGTCGAAGTTGAAGCCATGCGCCTGGTCCATGTTCAAACCGAAATTGCCGTTGCCAGAGGGCACGCCATTGTCCTGGAACATGTTGAATTCGAAGCCGCCGCTCCTGTAACCGACAGACCAGTCGACGCCGTATGACTGCAGCTCCGTGCGCGAGACTTCGGCGAAGCGAACCCGGATGTTGACTTGCTGTGAGCCCTGCACGGTCATGTTGTTCAGCGGCGGCTGTTCCGGCGGCGAGAAGGTCCGGGCGACATTGTCCAGATCCGTTGCCTCATCGACGCCTCGCGCCTCGCCTGTGGCAACGATGCGGGTTCCAAAAATGTGGAGATTTGTCGCCGAGCTCGGCTGCATTGCTTGCTTGGCTTCGGTAGCAGGCGTGACATCGGGGGTGACGCGGAACTGGGCTGTTGCCTCGATCCGCTCATCGGCCGTGACCGCAATGAGGTTGGTCAGGCCGGGTTTGAGGCCGAACACATAGACCATGCTCGGCGACACGACCTGAAGGTCCGCGATCGTGGTATCGGCGATCAGCACGGATTCGACCGGGTCATTGAATCGCAACAGGCGTCCTTGCCCGACCGGCAAGCCGATCGTTGGTTTGCTCGGCAAGGGCGATATGTTCTGTGCCGTCGCGTCGGCCCCTGTGAGCAATAACGCCAGCAGGACGCCAATCGTCGCGATAGCGAGCCGGCCTAAATCTGCCCGCCTGGCGAAAGCGGCTGATCCAACGCCTGCCGCGGTATTGTGGAATGTCATGCCGTTCCTCTCCTGAATCCCCGATGTCCCCGTCCGTCCGGCTGGCGTCAGGAGGGTGCCTCCTGCGCGGCTTTCGCCTGAGCCGACGGGAGCGACTGGGAGACGATGCGCGCGCTGGCTTTGCCGGAGCGGCCGGCGATCGTGGCCAGCGGCTGGACATTGAATTCCTGTGCGAGCTCCTGGAAGGACAGAACCGGAAGCTCGATGGCATTGTGTGTGAGCAGGCTGCGCATGTGACGGCGCACATCCATCGCGGCGAGGACGACCGGCGAGACGTCGGTGGCGTTCTGCGACAGGGCTCGCTCGATTTCGGTGACCAAAGCCTGCGCATCATCGTCCGAAAGGTTCAGGAAGGTGCCGGTCGATGTGCTTTGCACTGCGTTTCGCAGGATATCCTCGGCCGACCGCTGCAGCACATAGGCGGCGATGATGTTGTTGCGACCGGCGCAGCGGAAGCTGATCTGACGCTTCAAGGATGTGCGGACATATTCCGTCAGCAGGACGACGTCCTGTTCGCGTTGGCCCCATTCGATCAGGGCCTCGAGGATAAGGCGCAGATTGCGGATCGGCACGTTTTCGCCGACGAGCCGGCGAAGCACTTCCGCGATCTTCTGGAGCGGCACGATCTCCTGCGCCTGCCTGACCAGATCGGCATAGTCCGGTTCCATGTCCGAGAGCAGCCTGCGTGTCTCCTGAATCCCGACGAAATGGCCGGCATACAGACGAAGTGCATTGCCGGTCCATTTGGCCGCTGTTTGCACCGGCGTTGAGAAGACGAAGCCGGCCTGCTTCAGTGTCGACAGGTGGCTGTCATCGGCCCATACGAATTTGCGCTGGCCGGTAATCGGAGGACCTTTTTCGTAGGGTATTTCGAGCAGATCGAGATGCGTCGTGTCCGCTTCGACAAGAACACGGTTGGCAGGAATTTCGGCATCCAGGATGGGCGCACCTTCCAGATCGACGCGGACGCTTCGTGGCGAAAGCATCTCGTCGACCTGCATGCCGATGGCCGGAACGTCGACACCGAGATCACCGAAGAGGTCGCGGCGCACGCCGTCGGCGAGCGCGGCAAATTCGAGCTCCGGGACCAAGCGTCCGAGCTCGGTTCCGAAGCGCACGACGACGCGGTAGGTCGGAGACAGTGTTGCGGTGGAGATTGCCGAAAGCGACATGGAATTCCCCCGCTGTGCAGGCGCGGCGGTATGGCCGATGTCTTGAGGCTCGGACTCCTGGACGGTGCGGCGATTGATTGCATAGGCGCCGGCTCCGCAGCAGGCACCAAGGACCAGGAAGGCGATGGAGGGGAAGCCTGGCACCATGGCAAGGCCGACCATGATCACCGCGGCGAGCGCGAGCGCGCGGGAGTCGCGCAGCAGTTGGCTGGTTATTTGCCGGCCAAGATCGCCCGATCCGTCCGCGCTGCCGACGCGCGTCACCATTGTGCCGGCGGCCACAGCGACGAGCAGTGCAGGTATCTGCGCCACCAGGCCGTCGCCCACGGTGAGCAGCGTGTAGGTCGCAGCCGCGTCGCCGATCGACATATCGTGCTGCAGCGTACCGACTGCGAAACCACCGATCAGGTTGACCAGAATGATCACAATGCCTGCGATCACGTCCCCCTTGACGAATTTCATGGCGCCATCCATTGCGCCAAACAGCTGGCTCTCGCGCTCCAGCTGCTGGCGCAGGTGGCGTGCCTCCGCCTGATCGATGTCGCCGTTGCGCAACTCGGCATCGATGCTCATCTGCTTGCCGGGCAGCGCATCGAGCGTGAAGCGCGCGGCCACCTCGGCGACGCGTTCCGCACCCCGCGCAACAACGATGAACTGCGCAACAGTGATGATCAGGAAGATGACGAGGCCCACCGCAATGCTGCCACCGACGACGAAGGTGCCGAAGGCGGTAATGATCTCGCCTGCGTCGGCTTGGAGCAGGATGAGTCGCGTGGTCGTGATCGTGATCGCCAGCCGGAACAAAGTGGCGATGAGGATGACGGACGGCAGTGACGAAAACTGGAGTGGATGAGAAACGTAGAACGAGGCCAGCAGGATAAGCACGCTGATGGCGATGTTTGCGGTGATGAGAATGTCGACGAGAAACGTCGGCAATGGAATGAGCATCATCACCACCGCGACGAGCATCAGGATGGCAATGACCAGATCGCTGCGGCGTGACAGCCTGGCAAGGAATTGCATCAGTCGTTCCGAGACGGTCATCCGACGCCTCGTTGCGACAGGAAGCTAAGCAAGGCACTGCGCGCCTCCGTCTTGCGCCCGGCCACGAGCAAGGCGCGGCTCTTCAGCAATGTAAGCACGGGGTGATCCATTCCTTCCAAGGTCTCCAGCCTGGCAATCGTGGCAAGCGCCTTTTCCGCCTCGCCATCGAGTATGAGAAGGTGCGCCAACGTTCTGAGGACGCCGGCATTTGCCGGCGAGAGCTGTGCAGCAATAAGCAGGTAGGCCGCGCCCCGCTTTGCCTGCCCGTGACACCCGTAGAGATAGCCCAGGACATGCAAAAGATGCACGGTGTCACGCGGGTCGGTCAGAGTTCTATCCTTCCTGCATGCGACCAAGCAGATCGCGATGACGCTCGATTTCATCCTCCATCAGCGTTCTGGCGAGCGTCTTGAGTTGCTCCCCGCCCTCCAGGCCTGGGACCAGGTGCGTTACAAGATGCTGGAGAATAGGCATGGAGCGACGCAGGATGGCTGGTTCGGGAATATTGGGCATGACGAAATTGGCGAGTATCTCGTCGAGCGACTCGCCGGCCGCACCTTGAGAAGCCTGGAATTCCGCCGCTTCCGGCCTTTCTGCACCGGCGGCTGATTTCGTCCCCTGAGCACGGTTTGCTGCTTTGTCGACCCCATTCATCCGTCGCCGGCTGATGGCCTGGCCCCGCACACCTTCCGCCTGCCGCCCCTCGCGGCCCGACGTGTCAACCCGTGCCGTGTCGAATCGTGCCGCTTCAAGCCGCCGGTTCACGGATATTTCAGCGCGACCGTGGCGCCGCCCTTGGTCAGGAGAAGTTCGGTTTCGCCGATGTGTTTGACGGCCCAGCCGTCGTCGGTGAACGCACCTTCGTGATAGCGCGCCCCATCGGCTGCGATGACGTAGGGCCGCTCACCATACCAGATCGCCTGCAGCCTCAGGCGCGGGGCCCGCTGCGCATTGCCAACCATGACGTTTGAGATGAGGGGAAGGTGAGCGCCGAACGACTGATCGAACCAGGATTGCGTTTGTGCCCAGACATCGCTCTTGTCATTCGGGATCATACCCGAGACCACGAGGCGTCCCTCTGATTGCAGAACCGTTAATGTGCTTATGCCGGATTGCTCGAGGCGCAGCTTGAGCTGGCTTTCCGCTTCGGCGGCAGTGTGGATTTGCGCTGGCGATGAATCGTCCAGGATTTTTTCCCCTGCCTGGCCGGCGAAAGCCACTCTGACTGGTTGCCCGTCTTGAGAGGACGCCTTTGCGCCAATCTCTTGCTTGGCGAAAGAAAACCCGTTCGCGGCGACGGAAATTGCGAGAACCGCACACAGAACGCTGCTCGCGACCAGCAGCGGGCGATTGGCAAAGGACCATCGATTGGGTACGCGTTGCAGGCTGACCAGCTTGATGCGCGCCTCGCCAACACTTATGGTAAGCGGCAGCCTGCAGCGGCTGCCATGTCCCTCATGGATGGTCTCGCCCGTGGCCAACGTGACATCGCCGCCGACGGCTTCGATTTCAACTTGGCTGCCCTTGCGCCGCAGCCTTGCGTGAATCGGTGCGATGCCGGCATCGCGCAGGACAATGTCCGACTCAGTGCTGGAGCCGATCGTATATTGTGGCTCGACCAGACTGACTTCGGCGCCGGCGTGAAATCCGTGGGTCACGCTCAGCGCAATGGAATGTCCGGTGTCCGGGGAGGGGGCGATGATCGATCGGAGTCGGCGCGCCGGCGCTGCTGGTTCCAGATGTTTGCTGATAGGACGAGCGGTCATGCCACTTCATCTCCCGCCGATGACCATTTCAAATGCAGCCTGATGACGGCGCTGAAAAAATTGCGCCGTGCAAAGTACGCCGCCGGGTGCTTGCGGCGGCGCATGGTTCGGGAATCCGCCGCCTTAGGCCTTTTCAGCCGACTGGCCGAGCGTCCTGGCGGTGCTCATCAGCATGTCATGCTGGGATTTCGCGATCTCTTTCGTGATCTCCAGGCCAAACATGCGCTCCTGGTGCTTGATCATCTTGTCCAGGTTCTGTTCCGGCGACCCTGCAGAGCCGGAGGTAATGGGAGGGGTAGCAGCCATCATTGTCTCCTTGAGGGACTATCCAAGTTGCAAACTCCGGACTCACATCGCTGCAGTCCGGAGGATTGCGAAGGCAGCTTAAGGCAGCATGGCCGAAAATGAAAGTCCAGTTGGAATATTTGAGACACTTCGGTTCCAACTGTTGCGTCGCCTGCGTTCAAGGAGTACCTTGGCAGGTGGGTGAATGGGGTATTTCAGAATGGAAAAAGGTCCTTTGGCCGAGCTTTTGGTCGAACGGTTCGAGACTATGCCACCGCAGTTGCGGGTCGCCGCACGTTTCGTGCTGGATCATCCCAAGGATGTCGCACTGATGTCGATGCGCGAGCAGGCGCACCAGGCCGGCGTTTCGCACAGCACGATGATGCGGCTGGCGCGATGGGTTGGCCTTGAAGGCTACGAAGATATGCGCAGCCTTTATGCGCGCGCGCTGCGCGAGACCATCGCGGGCGAGCCGGCGCGACAGGGTATCGGACAGCATGGCGATCCGGGATATTCGACTGCCGGCGTCGTTGCCGACACGCTCGCCGCCCAGATCTCAAGCCTTGGCGAATTCGGCAACGCCATGCAGTTCATTGCGGCAGCCGGTCTGCTCGCCCGGTCACGCGATCTGTTCGCTGTCGGCTCGCGCGCCGCCTATCCGGTCCCGCCCCACTTCGTTCATATCATGTCCTTGCTGGCTGGCGGTGACTGCAAGGTGACGCTTGTCGGCGAGATGGCCGGACCGGGCCTGGATGCCCTCCAGCACGCGGGACGCGGCGCGGTGCTTCTTGCGGTGGGCATATCGCCCTACGAGCGCACGACGATCGACGTTGCGCGCCAGTCGGCTCGGCAGGGCATCGGCGTGGTGGCGATCACCGACAGCAGCGTGTCGCCGCTGACACAGATCGCGCGGGAAACAATTATCGTTACGTCAAATTCGCAGTCCTTCTTCCGAAGCATGGCGCCGGCGTTCGCCGCCGTCGAGATTCTGGCGGCACTGGCGGCAGCGCAGTCTGAAACGAACGCCGCAGAACGGGTAAAACAGTCGGAAGAGCAGCTTGCTGCTTTCGGCATTTATTGGAAGCCCCCTCGATAACATCCGAAAGGTTGCGATCGGGCGGGGCGTGACGGCAGCCAGGCTGCCGGCAACGTTAATTTCCGGAGGTCGTCCTCATGGTTCGCCCGATAATGCCCACCAAGCCGCCGGTCCAGCCGCAAAAGGTCAATGCCAAGGCAAACGCCGCGCAGATAGCGCGGCTGGAGGCCCAGGCTGCCAAGTTGCGGGAGCAGATCAGGCTTGCCAACAGGATGGGCGAGCGTGATTGGGCGGCACAGGCCCGCCAGGAACTGGCCCGTGTGAGCACGCAACTGGATTCGCTTCAGTCGCCGCCGGTTGCGGCTTCGGCAGCGCCGAGTGTCAACGTCGTCAACGCCAGCAACGGCACATCCGGCAATGGCAGGACGGTGACGCCGGCTCTCTACACGCAGACCGATCTCGCGGCACTGGCGGCGACACCGGTGAAACTGGATGGCAGCACGCCCGAAGACAATGCCGCGGAAGCGACGACTGCGCGCAACATTGTCAGCGATGTCACCGGCGGCAAAAGCATCGACCAGATTGCATCTGCCCGGGGCATGACGCGCGAACAGGTTATCGCCGCGCTTAGGTCCGGCGGGATGACCGTTTCGACCGCTGACCCGAGCGGCAATGGCGACGTGCTGACGACGAAAATCACAGATGCCAGCGGCCGCACCGTCACGCAATATTACGACTACCAGCACGACAGCTACTACACGAGCGTGGAACAACCCAACGGCACGGCAACCACCACGCCGATCCGGGATGGGCTCGGGCGCAAGGAAACCAGCAGCTATAATCCCGACACCGGTGCCATCACGACGCGTTACGAAGACGATCTGGGCACCGGAACCGTCACCGAGCGGACCACCTTGCCGAACGGCGCTTCGGTGGAAACCGTTACACCCGGGAACGGGCCGGCCTTGCCGGTCACCACCGTCAACGGTCCAGATGGTCGCAAGACCGTCCTCGCTGCATCTCAGGATCCGGGCGGGGCAACCACCCAGGGCATCAAGGATGATCTCGCGGACGGCAAGAGCATCGAGCAAATCGCGCAGGAAAGGGGTCTGACCAACGAGCAGGTGATCGCCGAGCTGAACGCCGCCGGCTATCAGGTCACGACGCGCGAACCGACGAGCGACAATGGTGACGTGCAGTCGGTTGAAGTCGTCGATCCGCACACCGGCGACAAGACCGTCTACTATCACGACTACCAGCATGATGAGCGCACCGTCGTGACGGCGTCTGACGGCAAGGAAACGACGGTGTCGGAGGACGGGAACGGCAGGACGCGCAACAGTGTTCGCAATACCGAAACGGGCGAGACCACAACCACAATCGTCGATCCGAAGGCCGGAACGGAAACCACGATCGTCACCGACAAGGACGGTCGGGTGACGACAACGACCACCGAGGAGATCAATGGCGGCGAGCCCGTCGAGTACGAGGTCAAGCCAGGCGACAATCTGACCCTGATTGCGCAGCAATATGGCGTGTCGCTGGACGATCTGAGGAGAACGAACCCCGAGCTCTTCAATTCGCCTCGTGACCCCGACATCATTCACCCGGGCCAAAAGGTTACCATCGAAAACGGTACCCGCACGACCGTGGAAGTCACCTTCAACGGTTATACGCTGACCACGAGCCCTGATGGCAGCATGACGCTGCACAACAACACCACCGGGACCGACCTGAAGATCGAAGCAGGAAGTACGCAGGAGGCGTTGGCCAGGACGCTGTTGGCGGTGAACCCCAACAGCAGTGATGCCACGGCGGCAAAAGAGGGCGAGGTCGTAATGACCTTCATCGAAGGGCTGCTGGCGGGTGAAGCCTTGCCCAGTCTCATCGACGCGGCAGAAGAAGCCGGACAAAACAAACAGGACCTGATCGAGAGATATGGTCTAGGTACCGTCGCCACGCCCGAGCTGGACGGTGAGAACAGGGTTGTCGATCCATTCGGCGATCCGCCGCAGGGTAATGCACCCTCCGGCGGAAAGTGGACGCCGATGAAGATCGATGGCGTCTGGACCTGGATCGATCCCAAGGTGGCCCAGGCCATCATTGCTGAGAACATCGCGCTGTCCCAAATTACAGAGACGCGAGCTCTGGCCGGTCAGCGGCAGGAGCAGTTCAACGTCTATATGCTCGACGCTGCCTACAAGGATGCTGTTGATGGGGCGCAGACAGTTATAAACGAGGCGTTGGCACCCCATGGTCTGGAATGGACCCCGCAGAAACCGGAAGGCACGCTTGCCGATGCGCAGGAGCGGCTTACCAAGTCTAACACCTTGCTGCAGAACGCGCAGGATGCCCGTGGCGAATATGAGACTGCCGGGCGCATTCTCGCCGACGCCATCGCCCAGCAGAGCGAACTTGCGCCGCTGATTGATCCCAATGCAGACGTTGCATCCGCGCAAGGGCAGCCAGGTCCCAATCGGCAAACGCAGTACGCGCAAGGCCTCGCGGATCATGCGGCTGTCGATCAGCTGTTCTCCGAAGTCGGCCTGCATCTGAGCAAGGGCGACAAGCTCACCCTCGACTTCCTGGTGGGGCAAGCCGAGCTTGACGGCATTCCGACCGACTCGAAGGAATATCAGGACCTCAAGGCGCTGCAGACGACAGCAGGCAATCAGCTCGAATTGGCGGAAGCCTATCAAAACTACTTCAACGCCCATGCCGACGCCACGCAAGTGGGTGCGCAGCAGACGGACCTCGAGCAGAGACTGCTCGCCGAATATAATAGCGAGCACCAGTTTCTGTTCGAACAGGGAAAGAAACATCAAAGGGTCAGTGGCGATTATCTGGGTCTCTTCCAATCGCAAAAACTTGAGGTCCGCGACGGCCAGCTGTGGGTGGTCAACCAGTTCGAAGAGGGCACGACCGAGCAGCAGCTCACCTACAATCTGAGCGAAACGAACGTCAGGGATGAGTACCGCGATCGGCAACTCAACAAGGACTGGCAGCAGCTTTTGGGCGGCAGCAGTTCCACCGGGCCGGTGTGCACGGCAAATGGGCTGCAAGCAGTGAGGGCCAGCGAGGCGCAGGCGGCGCAGAATCTCAATGATGTCCTGGATCGGCAGCTCGGCAACAGCATTGAAGACCTGAACTCCGAGCTGTCAACGCTGCAGACCAACTTCAACAATGCGTTGACGGAGCACGGGCCAGGAACAGTCGATGCTCCTGAAGGCACGCTGCCCAATGGCGTGCAGCCTGTCGAGATCAACGTCGGCGGACAGACAATCAAGGTGGCGCCGGAGGTTGCCCAGACATACTACCAGATAGGGATCGATGCGTTGACCCAGAGCGGGAAGGCAGTCTGGATCGACCTGGACACAAAAGATGACGATGCCAGTGGACGCTGGGTTGATCCCGAACTGGCGGTCGCCAAACTCAAGCTGGACGCGACAACGCTTCAGATAACGCAGGCCGAGGAGCTGCGCGGGCTGGTGCGAGGCTTCAGCGACTATCATGAGCTTCGGTCCAGCGATCCCTCGTTGCTGGTTGACCGCAACAGCACGGTGGATAAGACCTATCTAGACGAGCATGAGCAGCAGACGCTTGACGGCATCTATCAGCCGAAGTTCCAGCAACTGCGCGACAGCGGCTACGACAACGAGTTCCGTGAACAGCGCGGTACGGCTCTTGAGGAGACGGTCGCCAGAACGCTCGGCATAGATCGTTCGACCGAGGAAGGTCGCGAGGCGATCGAGAATGTGACGGAAGAGATCCGCGATATCGGCGGCGACAATCCTTACGTGCGCAGCGTGCCGATTTTCTATGTTGACGACGAGGTCGGGACACAGCAGGTCGCGCTGTTTGCTGTGCGTGACGGAGACGGCAACACTCGCTATGTCGACGTGACCGGCAAAAAGTTCGACGACCTCGGAGATTTCCAGGACAACAACAACCAGTTCGGCGAAGACGGCAAGCTCGTCGTCCCCAAGGGTCTGGAGATGAAGGCCGGCGATGACGGCAGGATCGAACTGGAAGTCGTCAAGTCGCGCAATGTTTCTGCTTGGGACAAGGTCGTCGATCCGCTGGTTGGCATCGGGACGGGTATAGCCACCATTCTGTCGTTCACGCCGGCCGCGCCGATTGCAGCACCCTTGGCCTATACGGGCGCGGCCTATCTCGGCACCCGAGCGGTCATAAACCAGGTCAACCATCTGGAACATGGCGGCGAGTGGGACGATACCGAGTCGCTGATGAATGTCGCCAGCGTGGCAACCACGGTTCTGCCCATGGCTTCCAGCGGTCTGCGCACCATTGGATTAGCAGGAAGGGAAATGACGGCCGCCGGATTGGCGGGAAAGGAAATGACGGCCCTGCAGGCCTTCCGTGGCAGCATAGGCGCAACACGGTCCAGCTCGCCCCTGGCGCTCGAAACCCGAACCTACATGCAATCCACCGCTGGTTTGAACAAGGCGGCCTGGGGAGCGGATATCGGCTCCGTGATTGTCGGTGCACCTTTGCTGGCGACATCGGCCTACGATCTCGCCGTCAACGGAGACCAGATGAACGGTCTTCAGCTTGCCAACGCGCTTACGGGCCTTGGCACCGGTATTGCCGGCACGGGCCTCGGCATTCACGGTCTGCGGACACTGCGACCTGGAACGGGCACGCAGGCAAGCGCCAATGGTCCCGGCGCCAACCAGCCACCGAGCAGCGGCGGACCGCACCAGCCGCCGCCATGGTCCGCCGGCAAAGGACCACGGCAGCCGCCTCCGGCGCTGGAACCCGGCCCCTCCGGACGTCCGATGAACGTCTATGAAATTGGCGCCGACGGTGTCTACAGGCCGACCGGGGAGCAGGTATTTCAAGATCCTAACCATCCTGTGATACCCCGAGAAGTGATCAAGACCAGCGATGCCAGCGGTGACGGTCCGACGATGCTGCCGGGCCGCGATCCGTATGGGTCGACCGGGCGCAATTCAGGGCATCCCGCTGATAGCGATCCCATCATTGTGCCGAACAAGCCGGCAGGAAAAGACGACTCGATGCGCCTCGTCTGGGATCCGGAGACGCGCAGCTTCACCGGCATGCCGGAACCCGACACAAGCGGGTACATCTACACCAGTGGCAAGGATGCCAAGACTCCCTCAGCCTATCTTGACGGGCTGAGCGTCGAGCAGCTTGTAGCGCGATACGAGGCAGAAAAGAGCTATTATTCGAACCGCGAGTTGGCCGAGCGCTACGGCCCGGATGGCGTTCAGATACCGCGCACGCCGCTCCGCGACATACTGCCCGACTTCCGCATCGGCGTCACATTCCGGACGCGCTTGAATACGGGCCAGGCCTTCGACATCGGCTCGCCGACGGTGGCGGCCGTCGGCTTCGGTGTTGGGACCAAGACCGATTTCGGCATGATCGGGTGGTCGATCGTCGACAGCATCAGCCAGCGCAGCCTGACACCATTCACGGATGCGCTCGGCACTCAAGGCGTCGTATCCTACCGGGCACGGGAATACAGGAACATCACCGGCCTTCAGGCCGGCGTCTGGCCGGTGTCAAATCAGACGGCTTTCCCGGTTCGCAGCAGCGATCTTTCGGTGGCGGCAACCAGGGCGATATTCAGCGATGCGACTGGCTACAACGCCAAGCCGCTGGATGCTGCCATCGTCGGTATGACGCCAGACGGCGAAGGCACCGTGATCGAGATGACCTATACGCCTTCGCTCAAGGGCGAGGAGGTCACGCTCGCCCCCGGCCAGCACGATTTCTTTGGCGTGCCCGTAGAAAACAGCGCTGGTCACGTCAAGCTGGAAGGCGCGCTTCCCTTCGACCGTGTCATGACCGAAACAAAGGTCGGACTGCGGCTGCCAATCGTGGCCAATCATGTCGGGGCGGTCGACCAGATGCCGCGCGTCGGCTTCGAGAAGCGCCCGGAAGTGCCCGTCAAGGACACGCTCCAGCCGGGTGACATCGTGTCGAAGCAGACCTACGACCAGATCCAGTCCGCTCTCGGCTCGACAAGCCTGAAGATCCAGTTCGCGGTCAAGGATCCGGCGAAGGCGTCCGAACTCATCGCAGCGATCGGACAAGGTGATGGCATCCGGTCGATCCATGACCTCGTCAAGTCTGGTCAGATCGATCCGTCGAACACAGTTTCGTTTGTTGATGAACCGACGCTAAGCGGATTACGGCTTTCAGCGGTACCCGGCAAGGCGCCCACGGCAGACATCGTTTTGCTGACTGGTGAGAGGGTACGCGTCGTCAATCCCGAGGCGATGCTGGTCGACATCATCTTCAACGACCGCAACAGGCTTCCCGGTGTGCTGGGCTTCAATCCCGACCGGACGGTAACTTCCGCGGCCTACAAGGTGAAATCGACGGTACAGTCGTGGCTGCCGGCGCGCTTCAGTCCCGACGGGACGCCGCAGCCCCGTTATATGCCGAGCGCCGGCAACATCTATCAGAACCTGTATGGCGCTCATGGCACTCCGGCGACACGTTACACACTTTCGATGTCGACACCTCCTCTGCCAGCAGGGGCGGCGGCTTTCAGTGCTGAAGTGAGAATCCAGTACAAGTCCAAGGCTGCCAAGGTCGCTCCTTCAATCGCCAAGGATGAAACAGCGACGCTGACCTTCGATCGAGCCGATGGACAGAATGAAACGCTGACGGTCCCGGCCTGGCTTGCTCATGCCTTAGAAACCTCGCGTGACGGCGCGGCGACAGCCATTCCGAAGGGTGGCAAGGCCTCCCTGGAGCAGGTCCTCGGCGAACTGGAAAAGAAGGCGAGACCCGACCAGCGCGCGGCGATAGAGAAATTCCGGACGGAATTCGGCCCGTCGATCGTCGATGGCGGCTTCGTGCGCCAGAACGTTGCCGACGGCGTGCTGACGTTCCTCTCCTCGCAGGTGGGCAGCCGCCGAAGCGGACCGATCCAGATAAGGGACGAGAACGGGCAGTCCGTGACGGCAACCCGTTACGGACCGCTGCCAAAGAGCCCGCAGAATGTCTATGTGCCGCCGGCGGATGCTCCGACAGCGCGCGGCGACGAACTGGAGTTGATGCACAAGTCACATATCCTGTTCCGGGATCCGGAAACCGGAGAGCCCTATGTTCTACCCTGGATACGTGGTGCTTCTGACGACCATGTGCCGGGGAGTCTTGGGTATCCCGAGGAGGGCAATCAGCCTGTCGAAGGCGCGGGCGATCCTACAAGACCCTTGCGCGGCAATGTCGGCCCGTTTGTGTTCCGGGCCGATACCCGCTCGCCAACCGAGATTAGGGACGCGGGAGGCTTCTCGCCACCGCCCCCGACAGGAATCTGGGTGGACAATCCGCAAGGCATCGCCCTGAGCAGCTATGTCATGGGCAATACCCATGGCCGTTTCGTTGGCACGAGCCAGTCGATCTCGGGAGCCAAGGCTTTCGTTTCGCAAGAGTCACGAGCCGCGCGGCAGCAAGGTTACACTTATCTCTACACGCTGAATCCGAGCAGACCGCGCCTCCACGTCCCGACCGAATTCGAGGCAATGGGCCGACCCGTCAGCGACAGGATGGCCCGCGTCGACGAGACCGCAGTCGACGGCAGCATACCATGGAGCGAGGTCTATGGCTGGCGGATGATGGATCCGGACGGGAATTTCGTCGGTGAGTTCACGCGCAATGAGGATGCCGTCGCGCCCGGCACATCGACACAAAAACGCCCACAGGTCATCTTGCGGCCGGCCGACGAGTTCTGGGATGTCAATACGCCAGCACAGACCGAAGCGCCGCCGCCCCCAGTGGCCGAGGTGGTCAGCAACGAAGCCCCAGCTGTGACTGGCGAAACGCCGCAGGCGGTGAATATTGCTGCCGAAACGCCGACAGCCGCTACATGGCCGCCGGCGCCCGACCGGGGCAGGGCGGTTTTTGACCCTGCCAGCGGAAAGATGGTCAGCCTTGAGCTTCCGGTGAGCTCCGCCGCGGAACCAGGATATGCGGAACCGGTGCGGGCGCCGACCGGGCCGGAGGTCAGGGCGCTTTCAGCCGATCAGATTTCCGAACTGACCGGCACGCAATTGCACGCCATCAAGCCGGAGCACATCGCCAAGCTGGCGCCTGAGCAGGTTGCTGCACTGAGCCCCGAGCAGATCGGGCAGCTGACGTTCGATCAACTTGCAGCGCTTCGGCCGAAGCAATTGCGGGCGCTGAGTGCCGAACGGCTCCAGGCGATCAGGCCAAGCAGATTGCAGGCCGTTGCCCCTGGCCGTATCACCGGCTTGCGACCGGATCAGATCGCTGCCTTCTCACCCGAGCAGCTCGCTGCCTTGACCGTCGAGCAAGTGCGCAAGCTGACGCCCGACCAGATGGCCAAGCTCAGTGATGAGCAGCGCAATGCCCTTACGTCGGAACAAGTCGCCGCCATGAGACCTGCCCAATTCGGCCATCTCGATGCGACCCAGTTCGCGGCGTTGAACCCTGATCTCGTCGCAGCACGCGATCCCGTGGCAACGGCAAAGCTGTCGCCGGACCACATCTCGGCGCTTACGCGGGACCAGCTTGGCGCTCTGACCATTCATCAGATCGAGGCGCTGACGAAGCAACAGATAGCGGCGCTGACGCCGAAGCAGCTTGGCGAGTTGAGCCCCGGCCAGTTGCGCAAGTTCACGCCCAAGCAGTTTGCCTGGATGTCGACGGAGCAAACAAACGCGCTTTCCGTGCTGCAGATAACGACCTATCGGGCAACCCATAAAAAGGCGCTGACGCCGGATCAGGCCACCAGCGTCGATCTGGCCCTCAGCCATGCCAGGATGCGGGAAAACGCGCAGGCGCTCGCCACCTTTGGCGGCATGTCGACCACCTCCTACATGTTGTGGAATTCGTTGCCGCCAACCTGGACCGCCACCGCCGGATCGGTGGCATTTGGCGTGCGAGGCATCGTTTTCGGCGCGCAGGCGCTCTTCCCCAACGCAACCGCAAGTCACAAGCCGTTCGGGCGATTCCTCAACGCGCTCGGCGGAGCCACATTCATTGCCGCAGCGCCAGGTGCCGCGACCGGGATGATCCAGGGTAAGGATCTTGTCGTCAACAGCACGTTCACGCTCGGCAACATCGTCTATGGCACGAAGTCGATGCTGCAGTCGTTCACCGGCAGACCGGTGATCCGAAACCTGGCCGAACATCTGGCTGGACCCGGCTATGTGCTTGGCTGCGCCGTCTATACGCTGCACTCTTGGCCGGCGCCGATCGCCACAGTCGCCGGCACCATGTTCACCTTCGGTTGCGCGGAATTCTGGGCGTCGGCCATAAGGACGGACCGGATGAATCGCGGTTCAGTGCCGCGAACCGATGCTGATATCGCGGCGGCGGAAAAGGCCGACAAGAGATGGGCCGCATGGGATCGGTGGACTCTGGGCATCACCTTCGGCGTTGGAATGCTTCTCTTCTCTTTGGACGCCCTGCTCGCGGAGCCTTGGGAGGGCGCGAAAACGCCCCCTCCACCCGATCCGAAAAAACCGGATGGCGATGCCTCGTCCCAGCAACCCGATGAGCCTTCGGATGGTCCAGGCGGGCCGCAGATCCCGGGAGAGGATTTCCCGCAACTTGTCGTGGTCGCCGATGACGGCCTGAATTTGCGGACCCAGCCTGACGGGGATTCGACCGTGGGAACGGTTCTGCAACCCGGCACATTCGTCGAACAGACCGCGAAGCCATCGACCGATCCGTCAGGGGAGACCTGGATACCTGTCGAAGGTTTCGGACCGGATGGCGAAATGCATAGCGGCTGGGTTTCCGGCGACTATGTCGAGGCTCATGCCGAGGGCAGCAGCAACCCTGAGGGCCGCACGAACCCAACGCTGGAGAAAGACGGCTATCAGTGGGTCGAGGTCAAGGACGGCGACAGCATTCGCCTGATCGCCAAGACCCATTCTGCGGATGTGGCGGACACGGTTGTGCTCAACATGGATCATATCCTGAGCCCGGACCTGATCTTCTCAGGCGACCGTATCTATCTGCCGGTCACCTCGACCGGCTGAGAAACCGCGGGGCCAAGCCTGTCGTCCGTTGACTCCTGCGCCTTGCCGGTTCTCGCGGCATATGCGTTTGCAACGGAGGCGGCCAGCTTTGCCGCCCCTTCCGCTATCGGATTGGATGGTTCGGAAGAATAGCAAGCGGTAAACTGCAAGTCGGACGGGTGCCATTCGCATTCGACGATGCGCAGTTTACCGCTTGCGACATAGTCTTGGACGACTCCCTCAGGCAGGGAGGCAATTCCGATTCCGTTGAGTGCCATTTTGATGGAAGCGGCCAGCGAATTGGCCGGAAATATGCGCGGCGTCTCTTCGAATTCACCGGTGAGCTTGCGGTAGAGTTCGCTATAGGGGCGCGTGGTTCGCGCGTAGCTGATGATCGGAAACTGCATCAAGTCGTTCAGCGTCACCTTGCGTCGATTGGGCAATTCCAATTGCGGCGAGCAGACCCAAACAAGCGGAAAGGACGGCATCCCGATATTCTCGATGCTGTACTCCAGGACAGGGCCCATCAGCACCGCAAGATCGAGCCGGTGTGACATGAGTTCATTGCGAAGGGTCGTCGTCGCATCGACGACGATATCCGTCTCGACAAGCGGATAGTTTGCCTTCAGGGCCTTGAGGAAATCCGGGAGCCAGGTGTGCACGATCGTTTCGGCAACCCCAAGCCTCAGCACCCTCGTCGTCTCTGAAGTCTCTGAAAGAGAGCTGGCCATCAGTTGCAGCCGCTCCGCTACGCGCAGAACCCGTTGGGCAGGTGGTAGCAGCCGTTGTCCTTCGGCGGTCAGCCTGACTGTGCTGCTCTGCCGCTCGAACAGCTTGGCACCCAGCGCTTCCTCCAACCCGGCAATTCGTGTGGATACCGCCGGCTGCGTGGTATTCAGGCGTTCCGCCGCCTTTCGAAAGCTTCCGAAAGTCGCCACCAAGAGAAAGGTTTCGAGCTGCTTGATGTTGAAAGGTATCATTACGGTCGATCGCTCATCTGCGGCTTTCGGGGGGGCGTCGAACCATCAATGCCGTACAATAATCTGGGTGCCGATCTTCACTCGGTCGTAAAGATCGATGACATCTTCGTTGGTCATGCGAATGCAACCGGAGGAGTTGGCCTGTCCGACGGTCCATGGCTGGTTGGTGCCGTGGACGCGATAAAGCGTGTTGCCGATATATAATGCGCGCGCGCCCAATGGATTGTTCGGTCCTCCCTCGATATGCGCGGGCAGGAAGCGGCCCTTTGAGGCTTCTCTGGATCGCATTTCGGCCGGCGGCCGCCAATCTGGCCAGTCCTTCTTTCTCGAAATCGTGTCGCGACCGGACCACTCCAGCCCCTCCTTGCCAACCCCCACCGCGTATCGCAGCGCTTTGCCGCCCCCCAGGATGTAATAGAGGCGCCGCTCCGTGGTGTTGATCACGATCGACCCCTTCGGCTGAGCCTCGTTGAATGTCACGACCTGCCTGGGAATCACTGACCGCCCGGGCACGATTTCTCCGTCCGACGTCAGGCCGGAAGCGCTGGGGGAGACCAGTACATTTCTCGCCCGATCGTATGTCCAGCTTCTAGGGTCATAACCGCTGTTCGATTGGGCCTGCGCCGACGCGATGGCGGCAAGCGACGCCACGGCAACCAGAACCGATGCACTCAATCCCTCGACAAGACGCGTTGCCACAAACCTCTTGCTTCTAGGAACGCCTGCGGGCACATCCAAGTTCGCGAGCAGGCTGTTGTTTGCCGTCACCGAGACCACTCCCTTCCACATTGAACCGACGACCCCGAACCCGGTGGTAACCGATTCCAACGCGGCACCATATCGCGTTGCGGATCGTTCGCAACATTTGGCACAGATCGTTGATATGTAATCCAATTGGACTTCCTATTTTCGAGTGTGCGCGATAGGATGACATCGGCGGACAAGCTATGAAGTAAGCGAGGCGGGTCATCACTCGTGCGTCGCTTGCGATAGGACCAATGTGACAGGACGCGGTACCTACCATGCGGATCGGTTGTCGGGAGGCAGGGCTACCGTTGTCGCCTGCGGCCTTGCCGTCATCCTGGCGCTCGGCTTTGACTCGCAGCGTGCGTCCGCTGCCGAACCGCGCTGGCCCCCTGGCCCTTACAAATACATCACGATCGATCAATCCGTGACAGACGCGCTGGTTGAGCTCGGCCGCAACATGCGGGTGCCCATGCGTGTCAGCAAGCTGGTAAAGGGGCGCCTGAGCGCCGGCATGCCGGTTGGAACGGCCCGCGAGTTCCTCGAAGAGATATGCAATCGATACGGGCTGGTCTGGCATTTCGACGGTATCGTCATGAACGTCGCGACCGAAGCGGAAGTCCAAACGGAAATGATCCCGCTTGATGCCAACATGGCTGCTGGCGCCGAAGACAGGCTTTCACGGCTGGGCGTCAGCGACCCGAAGTTTCCAATAAAGGTTTCCAAGCAAGACGATGTCATCTCGGTATCGGGGCCGCCATCCTACATCGAACTCGTCAGGAAAACGCTCGGGGTTCCTGCCACGGCGAGCACGAAGCAGGAAGCCGGCAAAGCTGTGTCGGTCCGCGTTTTCCGGGGAAAGCAGGCGGAGGCGCAGACTGTCCCCTCCGGCAAACCGAACTAAGAACTGGAGGGCACATTCATGCAAATCGCGCCGATTGGAGCCCTAGAGGCTACGCTTGCAAACTTGACCACCAGCATAAGTTCGCAACAGCAAATCACCGCCGGCGCGGCAGCGCAGCCCGGTAACCGAATGGTGGGCGCCAAGCAAGAAAAGCACGATGCCGCGAAGGTCAATATGCCTGAGCGCAGTGATGTCGCGACGCCGGCTGGTCAGCAGGTGGTGCAGACGCCCGGCGCCAATCCGGCAATAGGCGGACAGACTTCCAAACCGGAGAAGACCGAGCCGATCGTCGAACACAAACTCTTCGACTACATGGCCGAGACGGAGAAGGCTGCAGGTGGGGTGTTCACGGAACCATCGGCCCTTTTGGGTTCTGCCGTTAAGTCGCTGGAAGGAACCATGCAGCAGGTCCAGAAGGCTCTTGGCCAGGCTAACGCTTCCCCAAGTGCTGAAACGGCCGCCACGCAGGATGGCGCCGATAAGACGGCCCCGTCCGGCAAGGAAGGCGAAGACTCCCCAGCCAAGAACGCAGAGCAACTCCTGGAACGATCGATTTCGGTGATGTGGGCAGCCGCCAATCTCGAGGTGGTTACGAGCAGCGTGACGGCCGTCACGTCGTCCACCAGCACGCTGATCAAACAACAGTAAGCGCCGCGGAGTGTTCGTGCCCATGCCAACCTCGCTGCGGCGCTCAACGCGATTGAATCAATGCCGCATCCGGTGTCGCGTTGCGCTCGTTGTCATGGGTATGCTTGTGCTCCAGGCGTGTTCGGTGGAGTTGTATTCCAACCTCAACCAGCGGCAAGCCAACGAGATCGTGGCCACGCTCATGCGGCACGGGATCCCGGCCCAACGCGAGGTCGGCAAGGACGGCAAGATGACGGTTTCCGTACAGAAGGGCCGCTTCGCCGAAGCTATGGCCATTCTCGACGAGAGCGGCTTGCCCAAACAGGAATTCCAGACGCTCGGCGAGGTGTTCAAGAGGGATGGGCTTGTGTCCTCGCCGGTGGAAGAGCGGGCAACGATGATCTATGGCCTGAGCCAGGAGCTGTCGCAGACGATTTCGGACATCGACGGCGTACTTTCGGCGCGCGTTCATCTCGTACTGCCCGAAAACGATCCGCTGAGGCAGCAACTGGTACCGTCCTCCGCCTCCGTGTTCATCCGGCATCGCGCATCCGTTCCGATGAATGAGCTCATCCCGCAGGTCAAGATGCTGGTGGCCAAGGGCATCGCCGGACTGACCTATGACAATGTTTCCGTCACCCTCATTCCGGTTGCAGCGACAGCCCCCGAGCAGGAAACCGGCGAGGCCGGGTTCACCAGCTTCCTCGGCCTGTGGCTACATCCCGACAGCGTCGCCGCCGCGATGTCGCTGTTTTACGGCATGGCGGCGGCGATACTCGCGCTGGCTGGTCGGTTGGCCTACATGCAGTGGTATCGACGGCCCGGCGTCTATGCGCTCGATGCTTCCGCAATGCCGGTGAAGAAAACATGACCCAGCCCGGCTCGGAGCAAACTGCCAGCCCGGAATGGCAGGCATTCATGTCCAACCCCGCATCCTATGTGGATGCGGCTTGGCTCGCGGAGTGCTTTGACGGCGCCATCGGCGAGGCAGCCTGCGAGCGCATGCTGCGGTCGCAACGCCTGCAGGAGCGACTGTCGAAGCTTCTGCTCGACCGGCATAGGCTCTCTCCAGCAGTCGAAGAGCCGGCCGATGCGGTGGATCGAGCGATCGCCTTGTCGTCTGGCGAAGAGTTGGAGGAACTTGCGCTTCGCTCGGGCGCGATCTACTGGGCCGGGAGTCTGGCCGCTGTCATTGTTGGGCGCGAAGCGGCCGCGTTGCAGGCGGCGCTTGGCGCTGATCTGTGCGCTTTCGCCGTAGCCAACCGCGACCTGGCCGGCCCGATGCAGCGGTTGGGGCCGCTGGAAGACATTTCCGGTCGCGTCTATGCCGACGGCCTGAGTTGCCTTGGCGCCTGGTGTCAGACCATGCCGAGCGATACGAGCACGCGGGTGCGTCTCAAGCTGATGCCACAACAGCCTATCCACCAGCCGGTAGCCGAACCATTTGCCGAGGCCGGCCCCGCGATTGTTCGCCGAGCAATGAGCTAGACGAGATGATCGAATCGGGCAAAGCGGCGGAAGCTATCCCGAGGCGTCCTTACGCCCGAATCCTGCGGGCGGCCGAGGTACGCGCTTTGCAGGATGGGCATGCGTTTCTCGACGAAGCAAGGCGTGATGCGCAGCAGTTGCGCGACGCCGCACGGCGAGCCTATGCGGCCGAATACGCGCAGGGCTATGACGACGGCAAGGCGCAAGGCGATGCGGAGGCCACGCGGTTAATCAGCGAGACGGCGGTCAAAGTGGATCGCTATTTCGGTGGGCTGGAATCCGAAGTCGTTGGCCTTGCCGTCGATATCGTCAGGCGAATTCTGGGAGAATTCGACGTCGGCACGCTTGTCGCCAAGGCCGCAAGACAGGCGGTGACTGAAATTCGCCGCGCCAAATACCTGAAAGTCCGAGTTCATCCCGCGTCCATCGACAGGATTCGCGAGGAGCTGGACGCAGTCTTGCGCGAGAGTGATCTGGGGATGACGGTCGAGATCGACGCGGATGACGCGCTGGTTGCCGACGCCTGCATCGTTTCGACTGACTTTGCCGTCGTCGATGCGAGCATCGACGCGCAGCTCAAAGCCATGGCTGCCGCGATTGCGTCGAAGACGGAGGTCCTATGACCGCGTCCGCCGCTGATATCGAAAGCCGTCTGGCCTCCATCATTCCGAATCTGCGTTCGGGCCTGCGCGACGATACCAGCCGGCCCAGGAAGGGGCGTGTACGGCGGGTCGCCGGCACGGTCATTCATGCGACTGTGGAGGAGGCCCGTATTGGCGAGATATGCGAACTCGTCGACCCCAGGACAGGCAGGATGACCAAGGCGGAAGTCGTCGGCCTCATGGACGAAATGGCGGTCCTTGTTCCGCTTGGCGATTTGGCCGGTCTTTCAAACCTGACCGAGGTTGTGGCGACCGGAAAAGACCAGCAGGTGCCAGTCGGTCCCAGCCTTCTTGGTCGAGTGATCAGCGCGCTTGGCGAGCCATTGGACGGCAAGCCGCTTTCGCCGGACGGCATCATCGGCAGCTATCCGGTCAATGCCTATCCGCCATCTCCGCTGGAGCGCAGCTTGATTTCCGAGCCGATCCAGCTCGGCATACGCGCCCTCGACGGGCTGCTCACCTGCGCGCGCGGGCAGCGCGTCGGCATCTTTGGCGAACCTGGGGTGGGAAAGTCGCTCCTGCTTTCCGATATCGTCAGCGGCACCGATGCCGATGTCGCCGTGGTCGCTCTTGTTGGAGAGCGCGGACGTGAGGTGCGCGAATTCCTCGAACAACAGCTCGGGCCGGAGGGGCGGGCGAGGGCCATTGTCGTCGTTGCGACCTCCGACCGTCCTGCCATCGAGCGTGTCAAGGCCGCCTATGTGGCGACCAGCATTGCCGAATATTTTCGCGACCAGGGCAAGCATGTGTTGCTTGCAATGGACAACATAACGCGGTTTGCCCGTGCGCAGCGAGAGATTGGCCTGGCCGCGGGCGAGCCGCCGACGCGTCGCGGTTTTCCGTCTTCGCTGTTTGCGGTATTGCCCCGTCTGCTCGAGCGGTCAGGCCCCGGTCGCGTTGGATCCATCACAAGCCTCTACAGCGTTCTTCTTGAAGGCGACGGTACGCTGGATCCTGTCGCCGAGGAAGTTCAGGCGCTCCTTGATGGCCACGTCTTCTTGTCGAACGAGCTTGCGCAGCGCAACCATTTCCCGGCCATTGATGTCTTGCGCAGCCGAAGCCGCCTCATGGATGCGGTTGTGGAGCCCGCACATCGGTCCGACGCCAGCCACCTGCGCGAGCTGCTTGCCCGCTACGCCGACATCGAGCTTCTCCTGCGCGTCGGTGAATACGAAAAAGGCAGCGATCCGGTGGCGGACGAGGCGGTGGCGAAGATCGATGCCATCAACGCCTTCCTGCGTCAGGCGTCCGCCACACATGAGAGCTTCGAGAGGACACGCCAACTCATGCGGGAGATCGTCGGTGAAAGATCGTGAGATGATCGCTCGATTACGCGACCTCAGACGCCGGCGTGAAGACCGCGCAAGGGAAGAGGTGATCAGAAGGCACGCTGCTGTGGACCGGGCCGCGAGGAAGGGTCGGGAGGCGGCCGGTGCGGTCACGGAGCATCTCCAGCGCACGATCGATGCCGAAGACGCAGCGTTCGGCTCGCTTGTTGGACATCCGATAAAGGCTGCCAGTCTTCACCGGCTACAGGCACGGTTCGAAATCGCCGCCAGAAAAACCGCGCAGTTGCGGGAAAACGAGAAGATGGCGGGCGTTGTCGAGCAGCAACGGAAAGCGGAGCTGTCGGAAGCCCGCAATGATCATCGTGCAACCATGAAGGCGGTGACGAAGCTGGACAGGCTGTTGGAGCATCTGACCAAACGCACCGCACGGCGTTGCTTGGCCCTTGCCGAGCTTTCCGAGGAAGAGGAGCGCGGTCCAACGCGCCTGCCCACAGAACGATAGCCCAGTTTGTGATCGTGAATATGGATGTGATGCCCCAAGCCTTCGCGTCGGGAAAAACGAGAGCGCAGGTAAAGCCGGCAAAACGCAAGACCTCACGGTCAAGCGTTGGCGAGCGGCTGATACTGGACTCTGTCGCGTCTGTCGACGTTGGGGCATTGAACGCCTTCTACCGCCGGCGCGCGCCCGCGGAAATCACGATCGCGGGCAAGGCCGTGGCGATTGCCGCCGTCTGGCCGGCGCCGAACCCTGCCGACCAGCGGTGGTGCACCATTGCGTTCTCCGTCGGAGACACGATGGGCAAATTGCGCCTGCCGCTTTCTGTGGTCGAACGGGGCTTCGCCAGGGCAGACGAACTGGTCGACATGAAGCGGCTGGCCCCCGCTCACGCCGCACTGCTGCTGGAATCCGCGTTTGAAGAGGATCTGGAATGGGTCGAGGCCAAACTGGGCGTGAGCATCGCGCTCATCTCGGTCACACAAGCAGATGCCGTTTCCATTTCGGGCGAGACCCCGTTGGCTTTTGTCCTGACCGGCAGTCAGGAAACGATTGACTGCGTCTTGAACACGAATGACGCCGGGCTGGCGGTACGGATCGGCCGTCTTTTCGACGAGATCGCCAAGGCCAGACCGCCGATCCCGGCCGAATTTCCTCTGCCGATCTGTCTTCGGCGTGGCGCACTCAACCTAACCCTTGGCGAGCTTAAAAGCCTCCAGCCTGATGACGTGGTGCTTTTCAGGGATGAGGCGGAAGAACGCATGGCGGCACTCATCATAGCCGAGCGCCTTTATGCGCCGGTCGCCCTGACGGCCGCCGGGCCGCAATTGCTTGCCGCGCCGACGGCTATCGCCGGATCGAATTGGGAGTGGACCATGAACCAGAACACGTCGCCGCCAGCCAGCCAGACTTTGGAAGAATCGACCCTGGACGAGTTGCCGGTCGCGCTTGCCTTCGAGATCGGCCGCACGGCAATGCCTCTCGGGGAGGTGAAGCAGCTTGCGCCCGGCACTATTGTTCCGCTCGCCGATGTAACCGAGGCGATTGTCGACATCATCGCCAACGGCAAACGTGTCGGCCGCGGTGAGATCGTGCGGATCGGCGAAAGCCTGGGCGTGCGGATCGTGCGCATGTTCGATAATGCTTGAGAATTCGCCCAATCTGCTTGGGATTCTGATCGCCGTCGGCTTTGTCGGGTTGCTGCCTCTGGCGGTCGTCACGATGACGGGATTCTTGAAGATCTCGGTCGTGCTGTTTCTCATCCGCAACGCGCTCGGCGTCCAGCAGATGCCACCCAATCTGGTGCTATACGGCATAGCGCTTGTGCTCACGGTCTATGTCACGACCCCGTTGCTGAGCGAGATGTCGGGCCGACTTCAAGAAGGGCAGGTTCAGTTCCAGACAACGGACGACCTCGCCAGAGCGGCGCAACTGGTCAGGGAACCATTGCAGCGACACCTCATGAAGTTCACCCAGCCGCAGGAGCGGCAGTTCTTTCTCGATGGAACGAGCCGCCTGTGGCCGGAACAGGCGCGGCAGAACCTGAAGGACGACGATCTCTCGATCCTTGTTCCGGCCTTTGTCGCATCCGAGCTAACCCGTGCCTTCGAAATCGGCTTCCTGCTTTATCTTCCTTTCCTCATCATCGATATCGTTGTTGCCAATATCCTGATGACGCTCGGCATGATCATGGTCTCGCCGGTCCTCATATCGATTCCTCTGAAACTGTTCCTTTTCGTTGCCATAGATGGCTGGTCGCGGCTGATGCATGGCCTCATCCTGAGTTACGGCTGACGCCGATGGGAGGGTTGCATGGGCAATGACTTCATCCTGGCAAAGGTCCAAAGCGCACTTCTGACGGTGCTGTTTGCGTCCAGCCCGGCGATCATTGCGGCGCTGGCGGTCGGCGTCCTCGTCGGTCTTGCCCAGGCGCTGACGCAAATTCAGGACCAGTCGCTTCCGCAGACCATCAAGCTGGTCGTGATCCTGCTGGTCATCATCGTCTTCGGTCCTTTGCTTGGACAACAGATCGCGCAACAGGCCTCGACGGCGCTGGACGAATTTCCCGTCGTCACGCGTTGAGGCAGGCGGATGCCGGTCGAACCACTCTTCGCCTCCGTCAAAGAGCTTCAGGTCTATCTTCTGGCAGGCGCATTCGCGCTCGCTCGCATGACCGGTTTCATGCTCCTGATGCCGCTTTTTTCGCGTGTGCCGTTATCAGGTCTTCTGCGTAACGGCGTGGCGCTGGCGCTGGTGGTTCCGGTCTTTCCGATGATCGCGAGTACGCTGACGAACACCGACATCACGACCACGATGATCGTGGTGTACATCCTCAAGGAGGTGGTGGTCGGCGTAACGCTCGGGCTCGCAATGGGTATACCGTTCTGGGCAGCGGAGGCCGCTGGCGATGTCCTTGACCTGCAGCGCGGCTCCACGATGGGGACGCTGATTGACCCGATGATGACGCATGAGACGAGTGCCACCGGCACCTTACTCGCCGTCATCATGGTCACGGTCTACCTGGCCGCCGGAGGTCTGCAGCTTTCCCTGACCAGTCTCTACGAGAGCTACGGCCTGTGGCCGATCGACCAACTTCTGCCTGTATTCAGCAAGGATGCTGCGGGGATATTTCTCGGTCTGCTGAATCGCATCCTGGCGATGGCGCTGACCCTCGTCTTCCCGCTCATTATCAGCATGCTCTTGTCCGACATTGTGCTGGCTTTCCTGGCGCGGGCCTCTCCGCACCTGAATGTTTTTGCATTGTCCCTGGTCGTCAAGACGCTGGTCTTCAGCCTTGTCTTTGTACTCTATGCAGCTTTCCTGCTTTTCTACATGAACCGGGACCTTGGCTTCCTGCACGAGGCGAGCCGACAGATAGAAGCGATCGGCTGCCGCAGCTGTCAATGAGAACAAATATGAGCAAAAGCTAATAATAAGCGCCATCCTTCGCCTGCCAATAAATACGATTTATCGATGAGGAAAGATTCTGATGATTTGACAAGTGACCGACCCGCCGATGATCTTACGCGCTCTCGACGTGTCTCTGAAACGTGCATATCCGTTGGAAGCCATGGCTCGCCCGATCACTTCATTGATCTATGAGGATTTGCGAATGGTCGATGCGGACAGGCTACGCAGGCTCGTCAGGATGGGTGCCTATGAAGGGCATACAGGAGGGCTTGCGCGCGGCAAGCTCCAGGCCAACGTCGTGATTGTGCCCCGCAGCTTTGCCGCCGATTTCCATCAGTTTTGCGTCCGCAATCCGAAACCCTGCCCTTTGGTGGGCGTGAGCCGTGCGGGCAGCCCATTGCTGCCAGCGCTGGGCGATATCGATATCCGCACCGATGCGCCACAGTACAGCATCTATTATTTCGGCGAGATGATCCGGCAGACCACAGACATCATCGACCTATGGCGAGATGACTTTTCGGCTTTCGCGCTCGGCAGTTCGCTCACCGTCGAGGCCGCACTTGTCGAAAAGGGCGTGAAATTCCGGCGCATCGGCCGTGGAAAAACCGCCCCCAAGTTCCGCACCAAGATCGAGACGTCTCAAGTCGGACAGTTCGGTGGCGAAATGGTCGTCTCAATGCGCCCGATAAGGTATAGCGACGTCGACAAGGTTCGCGCGCTCACCGCGCGTTTTCCGCATGCGCACGGGTCACCCATCCATGTCGGAGAGCCCACGACGATCGGGATCCGAAATTTGATGGCTCCCGACTGGGGCGATGCCGTCGAAGTCTTGGAAGGGGAGGTGCCTGTATTCTGGGCCAGCAGCCTGACCGCCCAAGACGCTCTTGCTCGTGCCGAACTCGCGATCTCGATCACAGTGTCGCCGGGCCATATGCTGATCACCGACGTGGATGCACGGGCGCTGCCTTGGCCTAATGTCGAGCTTGGCGCGAGCTTGCAATGATCGTGCTCAAGTCGGAGCTTGCCTGGTCCAACGCTCCGAAGCACCTCGACAGCAGGGCGGACGGGATGGCCTCTGACCGTGGACCCCACCACGGCCTTTCCCGAGAGCCCTGACTGCGCCTCGAAGCTTGGTAGTCATAGTCGTGCATGACCCTCGCGAAGAGTAGGTCAGCGGTGATGATTTCGGACTGTACTTGATTGAGCTCATTCATTTTATCTGCCGCTCTGGCTCGGCTTCTGGCTTATTCGCCGGCCCAGCTCGGTATATCAACCTTCGGTAGCGGTATAAGGTTCCGGAACTAATCTCGCCAGAGAGCTGGTGCGGGAACCTGTAACTGAGCGCCGGATCCAGGCCGACCGACCGCAGGACGGCTTCCACGTCTACCGAGTTCGTTGCGAACCCTTGGTTTCGGAGCGGCTCCTTGAGCTGTGAGCGGATCGTCTTGCGGGGATAGGGCCCCTTTGCCGTCGTTCGGTTTTCTGAGAGCATGACAAGTACGCACAATCCGCGAGCCGACATTCCATGCCAACAAGAATCGATGCCAGTGACGCGCGCCGGTGATTTGCCGAAGACCTGCGTGTCTCATCACCTGTCTTGCACAATCCTGCGGTCATCGAGGCCTTCGCAAAGGTTCCGCGCGAACAATACCTCGGTGACGGGCCATGGCGTATCCATTCGAGATTGCAGATCGGGGCGGTCCATACGAGCCCTTCAGCCGCACTTCACGAGATTTATCACGACGTACTGGTCTCGCTTGACGAACAGCGCGGATTAAACAGCGGCTTGCCGTCGCTTTGGGCATTGGTTTTCGACCATCTGAACATGGCTCCCGGTCAGACTGTCCTTCAGGTGGGCGCTGGTGTCGGCTATTTCACCGCCATCCTCGCTGAACTGACGGGTTCTGAAGGCCGCGTGATTGCATATGAGATCGACGAAGAACTCGCTCGGCGCGCGCAAAGCAATCTTGCTCATTATGCCCGTGTAGAAGTGATATCCGGTGATGCAACGAAGGCAGTCGATCTGCCAAACCTCGATGTCGTGGCCGCCTTTGCCGGAGTGACGCACGTGCCGGAACGGTGGCTTTCAAATTTGTCCGACACGGGTCGGATGGCGCTGCCGTTCACAGGTGAAGACCAACGAGGCTTCATGATGCTTCTGGAAAGGGCTGGCTGTGCGTTTCCTGTAAGATCACTTATGCCATGCGGGTTTTACCCCTGCAGCGGAGCTAGGCGCAGTGACGAAGAAAAGGCGTTGATGGCCGCTCTAAAGGCTGCGCGAGGCAAGGTCACTGGTCTCGCGCAATACCATCGAGGACGACCAGCAAATGGCCTCGAGAACGCTTGGTTGGTTACCGACGCATACTGGGTTTCGAAAGCCTAGAGATCGATATCAATCTCGGGTGCACCGTCGTAGGGTGTGGCACGCATTGAAGGGCGTTCCACGAAGGATCTATACCATTGTGTCAGTCGTGGCCTCCCCTGCAAGAAGTCGGGCAATCTCCGGAATTCCAGCCAGCTTAGACAAGTGGCGAGCGCGATGTGGCCGACATGGAGCGGCGCGTCGAATTCGACCTCGCGTTCCACAAAGTTATAGAATTCGATGAGCGTCATCGTCATGCCTGCGCCCAAGGCAGGGTAACGCAGATGTTCAGGGCGGCGCTCGTTTTCCCAGCGGATGGAAATGCCTGCGTCGCACATGCCGCCGGCGAGCGCGTGGAGGTAGGCGGACCATTTTGCTCGCCCTCTTTCGCGGATGAGCCGACGACTGCTTTCGAGATCGTCGAGATAGCCGCAGATTACGCTCGAATCGAAGATCGTATAACCGTCATTGAGAACGAGAACGGGCACTTTGCCAAGCGGATTGATCGCAAACACATCCTCGTTGCGATTGATGGGGCTCGTCCTCGTCCAGAGCGTGACCTCCAGTATCTTGGAGGCTCTGGAGTGACCAGACAGAGCCGTTTGAGCAGGGCAGCCTTTCGGGGTTTCAGACAACCCCCAGAGTAAATGAACGAAAGTTCCGTTCGTTCGAATGATGACAAGTAAGGAAATAGGAGACAGGCTTTACGCCTTATTCGGTGCCTTGGCGTTGCCGAGGGTGCTTCACTAGCATTGATCCAGCGCCGCGCGCGTAAGTGGAGAATACAATAGCGGTGAGGGCCGCGGTCGGTGAGGTTCAGTGATGAATCATCTGCAGATACGCGGCAGGGGGTGTAGCGCCATGCTATCCCTCGTTCCGTTATGCCTTGTTCTGCTGTCGGCATCTCCGGCAAATAGTCAGTTGGCGCCCGAAGCGTCAGCTGTTGCCGCAGCTAACGACAGCTCGTCGGTCGTGGTTTCGGAACACACCGAGGTCGACAAACAACCGGGCAAGCCGCAACCGAGCGCGCTCGGATCCTATATATCTGGAGAGCTGGTGCTCAGCGAAACACAGGCACTCAAGGAGGGCGCGCAAACGCCGCTCGGCGAGCATGTGGAGGCTTTGCGCCGCGAATTGGCCGCAGCACGAGCGGAGCTAGACGTTATGCAGCGCGGCGCACGTGACCTAAGCGCCCAGGCACACGTACTGGCAGACACGGTGGCTCAGCAAGCACAAGCCCTAAAAGAGCAGCAGCGAACAGACGAAGCGCTCGCGCTCGATCTGGAGACGGCGCAGCGCGTTATCGAAAGCTACAGGGCCGAAGCCAGTCTCTGGAACAGCGAGAAGGCTGCCACGCTTGGAGCGCACCCCTCTATGGAACTCTCTCAGCTTGCTGCCAAGCGAGCGCTTGATGACGAGCGGCACAAGGTTGAGCTCTTGGAACAAGAACTTACTACGGCTCGCCAAACGATCGATGCTCTTAAGACAGGCGCAAATCTGGCAGCCGTCGAGCAGGCCAACGCCACAAGGGACCGACAGGTGGCCGAGGCCGCTGTAAAGCAAGCTCGAGAAGCGCTCGAACTGGGACGCGAACGAGCAGATTCAGCTGTACGAGCCCTCGCCATCGTTCGCAAGGAACGCGATGCTTTAAAGCAGAACTCGATAGAATTGAGTGCGGCGCTGGACCAAGAGCGTGAAAGGACTATCGGTCTAGCCCGCAGCCTCAGTGCCGCGCGTGAGGCAATTGATATTGTCAAGGGTAAGCGTCGCACTGCGGCTGTGGAGCGCGCGCCGAAAGCACGTACCCCCGCGAGTGCACATGCAAGTAGCTTATCGCGTTCGGGCTCCCAACCAGTCCGCAAACCGGGCTTGCCGGAAAAACAGAAAGTGAAGGTCCAAAAGTCACCGCAACCTGTTCTGCTGTCAACCATCGCTCTTCCCGCCGCATTGCTCCCAACGCGACCACCGAAAAAGCTCGACCTAGGCCAGTGAAGAATAGTGAGCGAAATGTATGCCGCAGGGGAGTATGATAATGAAAAAATACGTCGCAACCGCGTTGACGATCGGGATCGCAATCGGGCCTGCCTCGGCTCTTGATGCAGGTATAGGCGGCAATGTTGGCGGTGTCGGGGTCGGTGCTGGAGTGAGCGCCGGTTCGCAAGGCGGATCTGTGGGGGTGGGCACGAGCGTCGACGGTGTAGGCGGAGCCAACGTTGGAGCTTCGGTCGGCTCAGATGACGGATCAGTCGACGCAGGCGTTAGTGCCAGCGGCACCGTAGGTGATAGAAGCGGAGGGATTTCGACGGATGTCGGTGTGGGCGACGATCCAGCCGCCGAAAACGAATCGGTTACCGCTCCCGGTAGTCCGGCCGCAGCCACCACAGCCACTGCCTCTCCCAAGACCGCCAGGCAATCGATCGTCCTGCCACCCGTCCTCCTGCCCTCTAAACCTGGTGACGGTGGGTCCGAGCGGGTCACCAAGGGCTATCCCGCTGAGTTTCTGGCACCGCTGAAAGCGAAAACCGGTACGCCAGCCGCGGTGGTGCGCGCCTGCCGCGCGGCGATCGTGTCCGCTGCGACGCCGCTTGGCGCCGTCCGTGTCCACGCGGTAAGCGCAGGTGCCTTGCGTCAACGTCGAGGCGCACTCACGGCGCCGATCGAGGTGCGAATAGACTACGCTAGACAAGGTGGCATCGAAGTCCGGCAGGCGCAAGTCAGTTGTCGCCTCGATGCGTCGGGCAGGGTCACTGCAATAATATAGCAGCCAAGCCTGTTGTAAGAGGGACACACGGCGCTTAGCCGAGGTCGCTCGTGTTGGCTCGGTGATCAACCAGTGCCCGCGAGTGTGAGTTTCCTACCTAGCCTCGACCTGTGGCCCCGCGCGCGCGTACTGGTCGCAAGACCTATCAAGAAGCGGACTCGCTGATATCGGAACAATCCTGACGAAGCATCGGCAGCCTTTGTCCCTAGACGGTGCGCCTCCCGTGCCCAAGCCCTCTTGGCGCACCGCCCAGGTGATCGTCATGACCAATGACAACCATGCTGTCCCCCCAGTCGTCGGGTTGGGCAGGAACGGCTTGCGAACGCCGCGACATCGTCCATCTCGCGCGTCCCTTCATGGCATGCCTTGCAGGTAGTCACTTCCCCGCCCTTCGGTCGCCACTTGCCATCGAACAGACCCTTGGCGGCACGTGGCCGATGTCGACGCCGCGAGCCGATCCGGCACAATAGATGCAGAACGGCTGCTGGCTGCGTAACTTCTGGCTCAGGCTCACGATGTTGGGTTCCCAACTTCTCTGACGGGGATTGTTAGGGCCTCGCCAGTGGGAAACGAAGGGCGCGCTCGCGCGAGCCAGTTATCCGATCACCTGCCCAGATTTTTGTATCAAACATTCTGGCCCCCCTTAAGGAACAAATCCGCTCGAGGTGCAGTTCGGTCCTTTTAAGATGTAGGCCCGAATGTGGTTGAAATCGATAAAGCCAAACAGAAGGTTATTGCCGAAGTTGTGCAGCGGTGGATCACCTCAGAGGTAATCCGCAATTACCTTCGCAACATGCTAAATCTGCCTGTAGAACGGGAGCTGCCGGCTGAGCAAAGGTATTTGCTGGAGCAACTTGATAGGGCCGACAAAGAGTGACGTATGGCTCTCCACTGGTTCAACCCTCCGGTCCCTGTCAGGACCGAGCGTCCCGGGATCATCCGCAACGTCAACAACGCCGAGAAAGCCGGCGAGGAGCTGATGAAGTGGACCAAGCGTGGCCCTTGCTGGGACCTCGCGGTGCGCGTTTGCATGGCCGTGATATTCGACGAGATGGAAGCTGAGGAGGCCCGCAAGGCATTCCTGGCTGCCGCTAAGGAGGAGGGGACGTTACTTCCCCCCAACGGCAAATAGCTAAATTCGGATTGCAAAGTCAGTCTCTAGCCACGAGGGCCCGCCGCCCGTGAGAAAAGCGACGGACCCGACAGCGGGTGCATCCACGAAGAATCGACCGCTGCGAGTTCTAAACCCGCGAGGGCCTGCGTTGTTCCCTTATCAGCGGGGGCTGCAACTGGGTTGGTCAGCAGGCTCTTGCCGCTCTAAGTTCATCCTCATGGGTCCCTTCTGGTTCTCTCCACCGGTCTACGTGAAGACGAAACGTCCAGGCATTCGCCATGGGGTCAGCCACGTCGAGGGAGCCGCGGAGGAACTCATGGCGTGGGACACAAAGGGCCCGAAGTGGACCAAGGCTGTCCAATCCTGCGTCGATGCATTCGAGGGCAAATCCTCCCCCCAAGAGGTCCGTGAAGCCTTCGAGGCGGCTGCCAAGGAGGCCAACGTGTATCTCTCCCCTGAGTAGGAGGTATCATGGCAACCCATTGGTTCGTCCCTCCGGTGTTCGTGAAGACTGAAACCGGTGTCAGGCATGGCTGCAACAATGCCAGGGCAGCCCTTGAGCAGCTCAAAACGTGGACTCGGAGAGGACCCTGCTGGCATAAGGCGGTGACGCTGTGCCTGTCAGATCTGGAGGGCGATTCGATTGACCCTCAGGTGGTGCGAAAGGCCTTTGAGGCTGCCGCAAAGGAGGCCAAGATGTATCTCTCCCCTGAGTAGGTGGTGTCGTGGCAACCCATTGGTTCTCCCCTCCGGTGTACGTCAAGACCGACCGACCTGGGGTCACCTACGGGTGTAACAATGTCGAGGGTGCCGCCGAGGAACTCCTGAAGTGGACCAAGATGGGACCTAAGTGGAGGAAGGCTGTGCAACTATGCATCGACGCCGTCGAGGATCGGGCGACCCCGGAGGAGGCCCGTAAGGCCTTCGGGGCTGCTGCTAAGGAGGAGGGGATGTTCGTGCGAAACGTTGAATGTCGCGAACTGGCGCAAATTAGTTCCCACCTGAGCGTAGAAGAAGATCTATGTACGACGGGTACATCCCATGACATTGTATGGTAGCAACGCTGATCGCGTCTGTGCCGACCGGCGGACGGTTGCAGCACGTTTCGTATGCTGATTGTCGCGATGGCGAGCGGCATGGATTTTGGAAGGGATATGAGAGCCAGCACTTCAGGACCTCCCGGTGACGAGGCGTACTCCACCCGCAGCAGAATCAAAGAGGTCGCGGCCGAGTTCTATGTCCTGCGCGGCCACGACGGTTTCAGCTTCGGCGATATAGCGATCGCGATCGGCACGACGCGGGCCAACATCCACCATCACTTCGGCAACAAGCGTCAATTGATGGAGGAATTGATCGCGGACTTCGCCGCCAACGCCGAGGCCCGGATTAAGCGCTTCTGGACGACGCCCGACGCCCGGTTCTTCGACCGGCTCGATATGCAGCTCGAGGATCTGCGCCGCTTCTATGAACGTTTCAACGCTGAGACGGGAGCCCGCAATATGTGGAGCCCGCTTTCGCGCCTTCGCCACGACCTCCCAGTTCTCGGCGAACCAGCCGAACATGCCCTCGAGCGTGTCAACCGGATCTATGAACGGAGCCTACGCCATGCGGTCGACCAGGCTGTGAAGGATGGAGAACTTTCTCCCGACACGCTCAGGGACGAACTCGTGCACATGCTGCGCATTACCCTCCTGTCCTGTCCACCGATGACGCAGGATACCGGAAGCTTCGACGAGGTCGCTAGGACCTTCGCAGCACTGGCGGCGATCATCCGCGCAGCTTGGCAGGATGCGGGGAAGGGCTCGCGTCGAGGCTAGACATCCAGTGGATCAAAGCGAGGGCGAGTTGACAGATGTTAGCCTTCAGGTTACTTACTTACAGGTAAGTCAGCCCATGGTGGCGACGGGGCGCGTACAAGGGAGGATCACGTGCTACGCGATGACGAATTCACCCGTTTCGAGGTCAGCCCCTTCACTGGAGCGCTCGGTGCAGAAATCCGCGGGATCGATCTGGCGGGCGCCAGCGAGCATGCCTTCGAAGACGTTCGCCGCGCGCTCTACAAGTACCATGCGCTCGCCGTGCGCGATCAGGAGCTTGACGCCGCTGGCGTCCACAAGGTCGCGCGCCGGTTCGGGCCGTTTAGCGGCAATCCGGTGCACACGCCGATCGACGGCTTCGACGATATCGTGCGCTTCGTGCGCGAGCCGGACGACACGGGCAGGGTGATCGGCGAGGACTGGCACATGGACCTCGCCTGGCTACCAAAGCCGCCGGGCATTACGATCCTCTACGGTGAAGAGGTGCCGCCGGTCGGCGGCGACACATGCTTCTCAAGCCTCGAGAAGGCATATGACTCTCTTTCGCCGCGGCTGGTCGAAATCCTGCAAGGGCTGACGGGCGTCCATAGCGGCCGCGGGGTTTTCGCCATCAACGCGGCCCACAGCCGGCTCGGCGTCAAGGCCGATGTCGAGGCGATCGAGAACGCTATCGTCGAGCACCCTGTGATCTGTCGGCACCCCGAGACTGGGCGGCGCTATGTCTTCGTCAGCAGCGTGATGACCAATTTTAAGGGGATGACCGAGGAAGAAAGCAAGCCGATGATCGACTTCCTGATGGCGCGGGCTGTCCGGCCCGAGTTCAACTGCAGGCTGCGTTGGGAACCGAAGACGCTCGGCATGTGGAACAATCCCCACGTCCTGCACACTGCCATCAACGATTATCCCGGATATCGCCGGGTGATGTACCGAACGACGGTGGAGGGCACCGTTCCACTTGCCGCCAGGGACGGCTGACGCGCAACCGCTCAGGGAGGAGCAATGGCATTTGGTTCCGAGGCGTCCGTCGGCCACAGGGGGGAAGGGGCGGCGGAAGCGGCTGGCGAGACCAAGAGGCGGCGCTTCGCGTTTTCGCCTGCCTATCTCTATGCGACGCCCGTGCACCTCCTGGTGCTTGGGATCATCGTGCTGCCCTCCATCTTCGTCCTGTGGCTGAGTTTCGAGGCCTCGTCATTCGGCCAATCGGCAACCTTCGTTGGGCTCGATAACTATATCCGCGTCCTCACCGATCCATATTTTTGGGGTTCGATCTGGAACACGGTCCTCGTCGTCGCCGTGGCGGTTCATATCGAACTGCTGCTCGGCCTCGGCCTGGCTCTGCTTTTCGCCTCCGGGCTTCCCTTCCAGCGTGTCATGCTCGTCGTGGTGCTCGCTCCCTACGCTATCAGCGAGGTGACGGCGGTCGCAATGTGGCGCTTCCTGTTCGATCCAGACGTCGGGCCGATCACGCTGATGCTGCGATACACCGGGCTGCCGACGCTCGACTGGACGTTCATCCCTTCCCATGGCCTCATCCTCGTCGGCCTGCTGACAATCTGGCTGCACCTGCCATTCACATTCATCATTCTCTATGCGGCACGGCTCGCGGTTCCGAAGGAGCTCTACGAGGCTGGGCGCACCGACGGGGCCAACGCGTTCCAGCTCTTCCGCAACATCACGCTACCGCTTCTGGCGCCAGCGATGCTGATTGCACTGCTCTTCCGCTATATCTTCGCCTTCCGCCTCTTTTCCGAGGTCTGGCTCCTGACCCAGGGCGGCCCGGCGCGCACGACCGAGGTCGTTTCCGTTTATCTCTATCAGGAAGGCTTCCGCTACAACTCCTTCGGCACGGCGGCCGCGACGGCGTGGATGATGGTCGTGATCTCGCTGCTGCTTGCGACTGGCTATGTATGGCGGCTGCGCAAGGAATCCGTGGCCAATGCGTTCTAAGCGTCTCGCCATCGGTGCCGGAAAGACGCTCGCTGTTGCGGCAATCGTCGTTTGGTCGCTGTTTCCGATCGGTTTCATCGTGCTCTCGTCGTTCAAACCCGGTCGCGAGATTTTCGCGGTTCCACCAGAGCTCTTCTTCGAACCGACCTTCGAGCACTACGCCTCGTTATGGCAGCGCTGGCCGGCCTTTTTCGACGGGCTCGTCAACAGCCTGATCATCACCACCGGGGCAACGGCGCTTGCCGTCATGGCAAGTTTGCTCGCTGGTTTCGCCTACTCACGCTATCGTGGCGTCCATTTCCTGGAAGGATCGGTGATGTTTCTGATCGGATCGCGGCTGATCCCGCCGATCGTCGTGACGCTGCCACTGTTCCCGGTCGTCAATCGGCTCGGGCTCAACGACACCCATCTGGTGCTGATCCTGCTTTACGCGAGCTTCTTCGTCTCGCTCGGCACGCTTTTGATGCGGACGTTCATCGATCAGGTGCCGCGCGAACTCGACGAGGCGGCTGTCCTCGACGGCGCGCGGCCGCTGACGATCCTTGTGAAGATCATCTTGCCGCTCGTAGCGCCCGGCATGCTCGCCGTCGCCGTCTTCGTCGTCGTCTTCGCGTGGAACGAGTTTCTGTTCGCCTATATCTTCACCGCCAACCACGCCAAGACTGCGCCTTTGGTCCTTTCAGAGATGATCAGCTCGATCGATGGCGTCGACTGGGGCGTGCTCTTTGCGGCCTCTACCGTCCAATTGCTGCCGGTTCTCGTCTTCGTGGTCCTGATGAACCGGTTTCTTGTCGCCGGGTTGACCGCCGGCGCGACCAAGGGGTGACGACGTCACCGAGAAAGGGAGGAAGACAATGCCTTTGCACATGACACGCAGAGCCCTGCTGACGACCGCGATGGCCGCCGGCGCCACGGGCGTATTGGGTCGGTTGGCCCATGCTCAGGTAAAGACGCTGAACGTGCTTTGCCATCGCGTCCACCAGACCAACTTGACGACCGGCGTCGCCGGCAATGTCATCAAGCCGTGGGAGGACAAGAACAACGCCCAGATCTCCTGGACGACGCTCGACAGCAATCCGCTCCAGGACCGGCTATTCCGGGAGGCGAGCCTGAGCGAGACCGATTTCAACGTCGGCTATATCATCGACAACCGCATGACATCGCAGATCGCCTCGCTCTTCGAGCCGCTCGATGACCTCCGGAAAGCCGAGCCGATCGTCGCCCAAGCCCTGCGCCAGTCGATGACCGTCGGCGGCAAGCTTGTCGGCATCCCGGTGCGCCATGCCACGCAGGGGCTTTTCTACAACGAGGAGCTGCTTCAGGAGGCCGGCATTTCGGCGCCACCGGACACGCTGGAGGAGCTGGTCGAGCAGGCGAAGAAGCTGACCTTCACCTCCAAGTCCGGTACGCCGGTCGTCGGCATGATCCTTGCGAGCGACCTCGCCGTCTTCCCGGTCATGTTCGCCCGCGCCTTTGGCGGCGATTTTATCGACAAGCAGTTCCAGGTGGTTCCCGATCCGGAGGCGATGGAAAAAGGCCTGTCCGTGCTCGCCGACCTCTTCAAGGCCGGGGCGCTCCCCCGCAGCTACGCCACGACGCGCAATGACGACATGGTGACTTGGATGCAGCAGGGACGCGCAGCCTTCGCGGTGCTGCCTTTCGCCCGCTACGCGCAGCTCAACAACAAGGAACAGTCGACCGCGCCGGGAAAGATCAAGGCGATCGAGTTCCCCGGCTCCAAGACCCTCGGCAGCGGTCAGGAAATGCACCCGGTCGTCGAAGCCTGGGCGATGGCCATTCCCGCCAATTCGGCGGACAAGAAGCTCTCCTGGAGCTATATCCGCTTCGTAGCCAGCAAGGCGGCCACACTTGATATGGCGCGCAACGGCAATGGCCCCGTCCGCTCATCAACCTATGCCGAGCCGTCGTTTGCCGGGTCGCAGCCGCAGACGAAGGTCGAGGCTGCCGCCCTTGCCAAGGCGAGACCAGCCTTCCCGGCTTTTCCCGAAGCCGCTCGCGCTCAGTCGACGTTTCTCGAGGAGGTTCAGCTCGCCGTCCTCGGTCGCAAGAGCCCGAAGGAAGCGGTCGCCGCCATTGTCGACCGCATCAAGCCGCTGATGCCAGCGTAATCGTATGGACCGACGTGGCCATGTCGCCTCGCACATACCAGGCGGCTCATCGGTGAGGATCAGGCGCGGTCGTAAAATTGTTGTCGGGTGAGGCTCGGGTGAGGCGATGTCCATTGGCCGGGCCTTCGGTGGCGCGAGCTCTGGACTGCTTAGCAGTGTGCTGGTGGCAAGAGGATGAATGATCGGGCGCCACGGTCGGGCGGGGATGAGGACGCGGATATGCGGATATAATGTCGTTGTTATTCTTCCTGTGGAATGCAGCGAGACGATTCCCAGGTTGCTGATACCACCCGTTCGCGCTGCTTACAGCGCGATCGACCCGCGTAAGCAACGCACCATATCTTTGCGCGTTTTCAGGCATGATGAGGCGCGCGCATTAACTCGGCGGATTCTCTTCGAATGCCATCAAGATGACAAGCCATCGCCTGCCATCTCGATGGCCCAAAGCTGCCGCGCTATATCTGCGGAAAAGGAGACCCACATGGCAGAGCCTCAACTTTCCGTAAGAAGTGCCAGAGCGCGAGACCTTGCGCACCGGCTTGCCCGTCGCGAAAATCGTTCGATTGCAGACATCGTCGAACGTGCCCTTGAATCCTACGAAGCGCGGGAGGCAGGTCGCGAACCTGCGTCGACGTTTTACGCGCGCATCGCGACGGTTTACGGCACCGATATCGACCTTGAAGCGGCGATCCGAGACGATCAGCGGGTTCATGTAGGACCTGAGCTTTGACCTTTCTCGACACCATGTGGTTTCTGAAACTTTGAAGAAGGCGCCTAGCGCTGCCGTTATCGCATGGCTGGTTCGCCATGATGCTGAACTGGCGCTTCCGACTGTGACAATCGCCGAGATTTCCTTCGGCATTCAAAAAATTCGACCCGATCAGCGTGCCGAGCGGCTGGAGCAGGGGCTTGTCCGATTGGCGTCGTCGTTTCGCCGGCCGAATCTTCGGGCTGACTGAGGAAGCCGCATTGGCCTACGGGACAATTATGGGAACTGCTGCACACCAAGGTCTGGGTATGTCCGCGCCCGACGGCATGATCGCCGCGATAGCGCGTGTCAACGGAGGCCGCCTTGCGACGCGAAACTTGAGCGACTTCGATAAGACCGGCCTCAAATCTGATCTCTCCTTGGGAGTTTTGACGCCTCGGAAGTAGGCTTCGTTCAGCATCGGGGCGGGGGGCCTTTTCGACCCCTTAAGCCCTGATGCCTTAGTGAGATTGACCCGGAAACGGTCGCGCCGGCGCTGCTGAGGCGTGGCCGAGCTGCTTTTGCACTTATCAACCCCATCAAGCGCTGATCCCAGCGGGTCTTGTTGGGGGTGCGTAGTATCCTTCGGCTCCTTTGCTTCATTCTGTCCCACCATGTACCTGAGGTTTTTCCGATCGCTGGACGACGGTGTGATGCCGGCACTTGGACGGGACGACGAGCCACGCCCTTGGCGCACGAAGATCATCAACGGCTCCCAATCGCGCGACTTCCGCTCGACGAAAAAAGCTTGACGTTGCCATATTCAGATGCGTTTACTTGATCCGTAACTAGGATACAAACTCCATTACTATGGAACACAGCGAAGGGAACCAAGATGAAGCGTTTCTTGCAAATCGTCGCTTCGCTCGCCGCGCTTATGCTGCCGGCGACAGGCGCTGCCTGGGCCGAGCCCGCTAAAGGTGGAGTGATCGATGTGGCGACCATTGGGGAGCCGCCGACGCTCGATCCGATGGCCTCGACCGCCGATCTGGTTGGCATCGTCACGCAGCACATCTACGAGACGCTCTATACCTTCGACAAGGATTGGGGCATCACGCCGCTGTTGGCCGCCGACATGCCACAGATTTCGCCGGACGGCCTTACCTACACCATCCCGCTCAGAGCCGGCGTAAAGTTCCACGACGGCAGCGATATGAATTCGGCCGACGTGGTCGCTTCGCTGCAACGCTGGATGAAGATTGCCTCGCGCGGCAAGCAGGCAGCCGAAGTCATTGCCGCGGTCGACGCCGTTGACGACAACACCATCAAGATCACCCTGAAAAAGCCGTTCGCGCCGCTTCTGTCGCTGCTGTCGCTGAACAATGCCGCCGCGATCATCATCCCGTCGGAAAACGTGGGACAGGAGCCGCTGACCAGCTTCGTTGGTACCGGCCCCTATATGTTGAAGGAACGCAAACCCGACCAGTACATCCAGCTTGCCCGGTTCGACGGCTACAAGTCGCGCGACGGCGAACCCAACGGCTATGGTGGCGCCAGAAAACAGTATCTCGACGAAATCCGTTTCGTGCCGGTTCCCGATGCGAACACGCGCGTCGAAGGCGCTGTCTCCGGCCAGTTCGCCTATGTTGACTCGCTGCCGGTCGAGTCCTTTGACAAGATCTCGGGTGGCAAGACCCAGCCGGTCATCTTGAAGCCGTTCGGCTGGCCGGTATTCGTCCTGAATACCAAGCAGGGGCTGAATTCCGACATTCGCATCCGCAAGGCGATACAAGCGGCGCTGGCGCCGAACGACATGCTGCTCGCCGCATTCGGATCGAAGGACTTCTTCGCAGCCGACGGCGACATGTATCCGCAAGGCTTTGCCTGGCACACGGACGCCGGCACCGAGCCCTACAAGCCCGATGGCGACACTGAAGCGGCTGCGGCGCTGCTGAAGGAAGCCGGCTATGACGGCAAGCCTTTGCGCATCCTCACCAGCCGCCAGTACGAGTTCCACTACAAGATGGCGCAGGTCGCGGCCGAGTATCTGAAAGCCGCCGGCTTCCAGGTCCAACTCGATGTGGTCGAATGGGCGACGCTGACCAAGAACCGCACCGACCCGGCGCTGTGGGACATCTACATTACCCACAGTCCGTTCCTGCCCGAGCCGTCGCTCACCGGCATAATGTCGGATTCCTCGCCGGGTTGGTGGGTTTCGAATCGCAAGCACCAGGTGCTTGAGGCGTTCAACGCTGAAGCCGATCCGGCCAAGCGCGTTGCGCTGTTCGCAGATGTCCAGAAGGCGATCTACGACGAGGTTCCAGCGTTCAAGGTCGGCGACTTCAACGCCTTGGCCGCCCAGGCCCCCAAGCTGAAAGGCGTGACGCCGGCGCCATGGCCCTATTTCTGGAACGCTTATCTGGAAGGCAACTGAGACGGCTCCTCTCACCTTCCGCCTCAACCCAAGGATAGGCGGCCGGGTGCCGGCCGACAAAGCCGGCGCCCGGCAAACCGTTCGATGATTGCTCAGAGATGGCCGATGCTGCGCTCAATCCTCAACAGACTTCTCGGCATGATCGTCGTCATGGCGCTGGTCGTCACGATCGTGTTCGTCATCGTACGGGTGACGCCCGGCGATCCGGCGGCGGTCATGCTGGGTCCAGACGCCACGGCCGCCGATATAGCCGCGCTGCGGTCCAAGCTCGGGCTCGACGGTTCCATCCTCGAACAGTTCGGGCGCTACGTTCTCGATGTCGTCCAAGGCGACTTCGGTCAGTCGATCTTCCTGGGCGAGCCGGTCACGACCGCGCTCGCCCAACGCGCCGAACCGACCTTTTTTCTCACCGTCTTCTCCCTGGTGATCGCAACGCTCATCGCGCTGCCGGTCGGAATCATGTCGGCCTATAAGCGTGGCTCTATCTTCGACCAGGCGGCAACCACGATTGCCATGTTCGCGGCCAGCGTGCCGAGCTTCTGGCTCGGCCTTTTGTTCATTCAGTTCTTCGCCGTGAAGCTCGGCTGGTTCGACACATCTGGCTATGGCGGGCCGGGAGCTTCGTTTGCCGACCGGCTTGACCATCTGGTGCTGCCGGCGCTGGCGCTCGGTCTCATAAGCTCGGCACTGATCACCCGCTTCACTCGCGCCTCGATGCTCGACGTGCTCAATGATGACTATGTGCGGACCGCTCGGTCCAAAGGCATGAGCGAATGGCGTGTGGTGCTGAAGCATGCCTTCAGAAATGCCTTGATCCCCATCCTCACCGTCATCGGCCTGACCGCGGCACTGCTCATCTCCGGTGCGGTGGTGACCGAGACGGTGTTCGGCCTGCCCGGCGTCGGCAGCTTGGTCGTCTCGGCGGTGTTACGGCGCGACTATCCGGTTATCCAAGGCGCGCTGCTGGTCATTGCCGGGCTGTACGTCTTGGTCAATTTCGCCATCGACATGCTCTATCTGGCTGTCGATCCGAGGGTTCGCTACTGATGGCCGCTATCTCGGTGCCGCTCCAGGCAGAGCCAAATATCCTCTCGCGGCTGATGACCCGGCCGACGGCGGCGGTAGGCATCGCCGTACTGATGGTCATCGTGCTCGCCGCGATCCTCGCGCCGGTCATCGCCCCCTACGCACCGACCAAGCTCTCCATTGCCAGCCGGCTGCATCCGCCGAGCCTCGACCACCTGTTCGGCACCGACGATCTCGGGCGCGATATCTTTACCCGCATGCTCTACGCCGCGCGCACTTCGCTGACGGTCGGCTTTGCTGTCGTGATCTTCGCCTCGATCATCGGCGTCGTTTTGGGACTGACTTCCGGCTTCTTCAGAAGGCTCGACGCGCCGGTGTCGCGGTTGATCGACGCCATGATGGCTTTTCCCGACATATTGCTCGCCATTGCGCTCGTGGCGGCACTAGGCGCCACCGCTTTCAATGTCGTGGTCGCCCTCGGCGTGGTTTATGCGCCGCGGCTCGCACGCGTCGTGCGGGCCTCGACGCTGGTCATTCGCGAACTCCCCTATGTCGAGGCGGCCCGCGCACTCGGCGTGCCGACGCCGGTTATCCTGGTGCGGCACGTCCTGCGCAACGTCACCTCTCCATTGCTGGTGCAGGCAACCTTCATCTTCGCCAACGCCATCCTGGCCGAGGCCGGTCTGTCCTTCCTCGGCGTCGGCATATCGCCCGACATCCCGACCTGGGGCACAATGATCGCCACCGGCCGTCAATACATGGATCAGGCCGGCTGGATCATGATGTTTCCCGGCAGCGCCATCGTCATCACCGTGCTGTCGCTGCAGCTCGTCGGCGACGGTTTGCGCGACCTTCTCGACCCTCGTCTGGCAAAGGACATCTGATGTTCGGCAATCGCTCTTCGCAAACCGAAAGGCCGCTGTTGATCAGGGGCGCAAAACCAGTCGGTTTCGGCGGCGGGTTTGGCCAGACAATCGACGTGCTGATCGGCAAGGACGGCCGTATCGCCGAAACCGGTTCGACGATTGCCGCCGGCGAGGATGTGAAGATGCTTGACGCCAATGGCGCGTTCCTGTCGCCCGGCTGGACCGACCTCCACGTGCATGTCTGGTACGGCGGCACCGACATTTCGCTGCGGCCGCAGCAATGTGGCGCCGCCCGAGGCGTCACCACGATGGTCGATGCCGGCTCGGCCGGCGAAGCCAATTTCCACGGCTTTCGCGAGTTCATCATAGAGCCGGCGCGAGAGAACATATATGCGTTCCTGAACATCGGTTCGATCGGTCTCGTCGCCTGCAACCGTGTCAGTGAGCTGATCGACATGCGCTCAATCGATATCGACCGCACCATTGCCACCGTCGAGGCCAACCGCGACGTCATCGTCGGACTGAAGGTGCGTGCCAGTCACGTCATTACCGGCGGCTGGGATCTGACGCCGGTTCGGCTGGCGAAGAAGCTCGGCCGCATCCTCAAGCTGCCGCTGATGGTGCACGTTGGTGAGCCGCCGCCACTCTATGACGATATTCTAGGCCTGCTGAGCGAAGGCGACATCGTCACTCATTGCTTCAATGGCAAGGCCGGCGGCTCGATCATCGAGGACGACGATCTTTATCGGCTCGCCGAGGATGCGGCGCAGCGCGGCATTGTGCTTGATGTCGGCCACGGCGGCGCCTCCTTCTCCTTCGATGTCGCCAAGGCGGCGCTAGAGCGCGGTCTGCCACCGAAGACGATCTCGACCGATCTGCACAACCGTTCGCTCGACGGCGCGGTGTGGGATATGGCAACCACCATGTCGAAGCTGTTGTCGCTCGGCATGGCATTCGATGATGTGGTGACGGCCTCGACGACGGCGCCGCGCCGCGCCATCCGGTTGCCCGCCGCCGGGCTGCTGGAAAAGGGCAGGCCAGCGGAATTCACTTTGTTCGACCTCGTCGAGGCCGAACTCACCGTGAAGGATTCGCAAGGGGCGACAAGCACGCTGCACCGGCTATTCGAGCCGCGCTACGCTGTCCTCGGTGCCGAGGCGATCGTTGCCCACCGCCACCTGCCGCCGGAAGGGTCTGCCGGCGGTGTGCCCGTCTGTCCGCATTGCGGATGGAAATCATGAGCGGCGCGATCGCCAGTGACATCATCTTGTCGGTTCGGGACTTGCGGACCTGGTTTCAGACCCGCCGTCTTACCGCCAAGGCGGTCGATGGCGTCACCTTCGACCTGAAGCACGGCAAGACGCTGGCCGTGGTCGGAGAATCCGGTTCCGGCAAGTCGGTGACCAGCCTGTCGATCATGGGCCTGCTGTCACGGCCCGGAAGAATCGCCGGCGGCCAGATATTCTTCCGCGACCGGCAGGAGCATGTCCACGACCTCGCCGGATTTACCCAGAAGGAATTCCGCAAGCTACGCGGCCGGGAAATCGCAATGATTTTTCAGGAGCCGATGACCAGCCTCAACCCGCTCTTCACGGTCGGCGACCAGATCAGTGAGATGATCGTGCTGCACGAGCCGGTGAACCGGCAGGAAGCGCGCAGCCGTGCGCTCGCCATGCTGAAGCATGTCGAGATTCCGGACGCCGTCTCGCGGCTCGACGACTATCCACATCAGATGTCCGGCGGCATGCGCCAGCGCGTCATGATCGCCCTGGCACTCGCCTGCAATCCGTCGCTGCTGATCGCCGACGAACCGACTACGGCCCTCGACGTCACCATCCAGGCGCAGATCCTCGATCTCTTGCGTCGCCTGCAGGTCGAGATGGGCATGTCGATCCTTTTCATCACCCACAATCTCGGTGTGGTCGCCGAGATCGCCCATGATGTCGTCGTCATGTATGGCGGCCGTGTCGTCGAGCAGGCACCGGTCAACGATCTGTTTGCGCACCAGCGCCATCCCTACACAAGGGGGTTGCTGGCCTGCACGCCCAATGCCGCGCGCGATATCGGTGACGACGGCGAGCGCCGGGCGCTCTATTCCATTCCCGGCAGCGTGCCGCCGATCACCGCGCTGCCGCCCGGTTGCGCCTTCGAGCCGCGCTGTGACTTCGCCATTGCGCCCTGTCGGGCGGCACCCCCGCCATTAATGCCGGCAGGGCCGCACGGCGCTTCCCGTTGCATCAGGAGTGCAGAGCTGTGAGCGCCGCGGTGATCGCCGGTCGTGCGGAGGCTGCGCCATTGCTTAGCGTGCAGGGTCTGACAAAGCATTTTCCCGCCCGCAATGGCCGCATCATTCATGCTGTCGAGGATGTCAGCTTCGATGTCGGACGCGGCTCGACGGTGGGACTGGTCGGCGAGTCCGGTTCCGGCAAGACCACCGCCGGGCGCGCCATCCTCAGGCTGGTGGAGCCGACTAGAGGCAAGGCGCTGTTCGACGGCGTCGATCTGTTTTCGCTGTCCGCACGTGAAATGCGCGGCTACCGGCAAAAGCTGCAGATCGTTTTCCAGGATCCATTCTCCAGCCTCAACCCGCGCATGCGCATCGCCGCCATCATCGGCGAGGCACTCGACACACGCGGCTTTCCGCGAGGCAAGCGGCGTGCCCCCACGGTCGCTGCCCAGGAGAGCCCGGGGCGCCGGGCCCCCCCACGAGCCCCCCCG
>NZ_JAMYSE010000051.1:0-47712 GCF_040321795.1 Mesorhizobium sp. M0244
ACCCCCCCCCCCCCCCCCCCCCCCTGCGCCTGTTGGCTGGGGGGCTCGGAGAGGTCTATACGACCCAGATGGGCGCGTGCCGGCTTTTGCGCCGGGGGGCCCGCCGGCGGGGCGCGACCCCGGCCGACGGCTTGGGAGGTCAGCGCAGCGCCTGCTTGGCGAGCTCGGCGACGATCTCGTAATTCTGTGGCGTGACGAAGCCGGCGCCGGTGTCGACATTCATCGGCGCAAGGCCGAGCACCACCTGCTGGCAGAGACTGAGGACCGGCAGATAGCCTTGCAGGAACGGCTGCTGGTCGGCCGTCAGCTGGACCCAGCCGCCCTTGAAGCCCTCGACGATCTGCGGGCTGGTGTCGAAGCCGAAGTTGAAGATATCGCCCGGCTTCCTGCCCGCCGCCTGCATGTAAGTGGCGACGTTGCCGAGCATCTGTCCACCGGGATAGCCAACCGCCTTGACGTCGGGATTGTTGAGCAGTGCCGCGGTGATCACCGGAATGGCGAGATTGGGGTCGGAAGCCCATTCGCCGCTTGGCGGCGAGGAGAGCTGTATGACCTCGACGCCCGCTTCCTTGAGGGCAGCGACAGTGCCGCGCTCGCGCGCGCCGCGGCTTTCGTTCTCGAACGGGCCGATCATGATCGTCTTGTCGCCGGCCTTGAGCCCGGCCAGCTTGACCGCCTCGGCGCCAAGCGCGCGGCCCTGCTGCTCTTGCTGGGCGCCGACATAGCCGCCGCCGAACGCCGCCGTGACCTTCGGCACCGGCACATTCTGGTACATCATCTTGATGCCGTCCTTGTGCGCCTGTTCGGCCAGCGGCATGATCGAAGCGTCGCCCGGGTGGCCCATCATGGCGATGCCGCCGGGCTTGACCGCGACAGCCTCGCGCAGCTGCTGCACCATCTTCTCGACATCCCACTGGGAAAAGATGTAGTCGACCTTGGGTCCGAGATCGGCTGCCGCCTGCTTGGCGCCATTGTAGACGATGGTGCCGAAGGCATCGCCCTCGGCGCCGCCGACGAAGAAGCGGATATGGACGTCCTTGCACCACTGGGCATCGAGCGCCTGCGCCGGCAAGGTCGAGAGTGCGGCGGCGAACGCCGTGACGGCCGCCGCGACGGTCGAGCGCAGAACTGTCCTTCTCATCGTAATGCTCATGCACGTTCCTCCCTTTGTTCCCTCGCTAGCCGAGGGGTTTCGACGATCGCTTCGGCAACGCGCCGCAATCTTTCGCTGGCCGGCACCTCCCGCCGGCCGATCCTCAAGCCGGGTTCGGCAGATAGGTCGCGCCTCCCCGGCATTGCTTGAGATAGTCCAGCGCCCGAGCCTGCCCTGTAATCTCGAGGTCGCCGCGATAGACCGGGTCGTGCCAGCCTTCGATATCGATGGCGCCCTTATAGCCGGCGAGCCGCAATTCGCTGATCACCCGCGTCCAGTCGCTGTCGCCGAAGCCCGGCGTGCGCATCTGCACGAACGGCAGGCGACCGAACACGCCATGTTCGCGGATCACGTCCCAGCGCACCGTCGCGTCCTTGCCATGGACGTGGAAGATGCGCGGCGCCCATTTGCGGATCTGCGGGATCGGGTCGATCAGGTAGACCAGCTGATGACAGGGCTCCCACTCCAGGCCGAGATTGTCGTCCGGCAACTCGTTGAACATCAGCTCCCAGGCGTCCGGATTATGGGCGATGTTCCAGTCGCCGCTCGCCCAGTTGCCGTCCATGGCGCAGTTCTCGAAAGCAATGCGCACGCCCTTGTCGGCGGCCCGCTTTGCCAGCTTCCCCCAGACCTCGCGGAAGCGCGGCAGGCTGTCGGGCAGTGGCTTGCCGCGGACGCGGCCGGTGAAGCCGCTGACCATGCTGGTGCCGAACAGATGCGCGTTGTCGATGATCGTTTCCCAGGCCTGAAGGACGCCGCGATCGACTTCGCCGCTCTCCAGCGGATTGCCGAACACGCCGATCGACGAAATGACGACATCGGCATCGCCGATCGCCTCGCGGATCTCGCCTGCCAGCCGTGGAATGTCCTTGCCGCCCAGCGTCTGCCAGAAGAACGGCTGGATGCTCTCGAAGCCGAGCGGCAGAATCTGCCTGATATAGGCGGCCGGGTCGTCGAGATTGGCCCTCACCATTGTGCCGATCCTGATGTCGAGCAGCGGGTTTGGCATCATGATCCTTCCTGTGCAGTGATAGCGACCCGGCGCCCGGTTTCGGCGCTCTCGATTGCAGCGAAAACCATGGCCAGGCTCTTGATATTATCGGCGCCGCGCGTCTCCGGCGCGGTGCCGGTTTCAATGGCGCGGACGAAATCCTGGATAATGCCGAGATGGCCGCCGACGCGATCGGCCGGGTCGAGCGGCGGCACGGCTATCGGTTCGGTGCGGTCGAACAGGCCTTCACGGACCGGCTGCACGACTTCCGCCTTCAGCCCGTCCTCGCCGTCCCAGACAATGCTGCCGCGCTCGGCGACGATCCGCCATGTACTGTCCCAACTGGTGCGGAAGCCGGCCGCGCACCAGCTGCCGGCATAGGTGAACAGCTTGCCGCCGCCGAGGTCGAAGCTTGCAGTTGCCGACGACCCTTGCCGATACCAGGAATTGGTCGGCTCCCACTCCTGGCAATAGACGCCGGCCGGTTCGCCGGCCACCATGTAGCGGGCCGCGTCGAATGTGTGGATCGCCATGTCGAGCAGCAGCACATGGCGCATCTCTTCGCGAAAACCGCCGAAATGCGGCGCGACGAAGAAATCGGCGTGGATGCTGGTTGGCGCACCAATTGCGCCGGAGTCGAGCAAGCGCCGGATGCGTCTGACATTGGCGACATAGCGGCGGTTCTGCACGACGGCATGGATACGCCCAGCGCTGCCGGCGGCCTCGACAATGGCACGCGCATTGTCCGGGCTGTCGGCGAGTGGCTTTTCGGTCAGCAGGTGGCAATGATGGGCAAAGGCGGAAAGCGCAACCTCGCGGCGGGCGGCGGGAACCACCACGTCGAACACCGCGTCTGGCGTGGTCTGGTCGAGCACGGCGTCGAGGTCGGTTCCGATGACGGCGCTCGAAAGCTCGTATTCGCGTGCCCTTGCCCGCGCCCTTTCGGCGTCGATATCGACCAGACCGACAATGGCGAGCCCGTCGATCTGCCTGGCCGCATCGAGCCAGGCCTTGCTCATCGCTCCGCAGCCGACCAGGACGACATTGATCATCCAGTGCTCCTCCCTCTCGGCCCCTCCAGACCGATCCTCACGGCGTTCACGGCAGGGCCGTGAAACGTTTTCCGTAAACGTTTACGAGAACACACCCGGTGGCGTAGAATGTCAATTGGCCGGCTGCGAAAAATCGTGGTGTCGGCTTGGCCCGGAGAGCAGCCGGTGCTAGCCAAGCAAGGGGGAGAACTGTCCTTTGGCGTCCAGCATTCACGACCTTGCGCGTCACCTGAACATTTCGATCGGCACGGTGTCGCGCGCGCTCAACGGCCGCGCCGACGTCAACGCCAATACACGCCAGCGCGTGCTCGATGCGGCCAAGAAGCTGAATTATTCGCCGAACCAGTCCGGCCGCAGCCTGCGGCGCGGCGCCACCCATTCGATCGCCTTCATGCTGCAGCCTCATCCGGGCGACCAGGAATATGGCGAGCCGTTCTTCATTCCGTTCCTGACCGGGTTGCAGGCCAAGCTCGCCGAAAGCGGCCTCGACCTGATCGTGGTGATGGGCGCGCCGGGCGACTATCAGCAGGAGCGCCTGCGCCGTGTCGTCGAGACGCGGCGGGCCGATGCGGTGGTGCTGGCCTGGACGCGGCGCGAGGACGAGCGCATCGACTATTTGACCCAGGCCGGTTTCCCGTTCGCGACGCTCGGCCGCAGCCGCTCCGGCGGCGATTCCTATCCCTCGCTCGACCTCGATTTCGAAAAAGCCGGGGCTGACGCGGTGGATCGTCTCGTCGCGCGCGGTCACCGCCGCATCGCCGCCATCCGCCCGTCGCTCGACCTCAATTTCGGCTATCTGTTCCTCGCCGGCTATCGCAAGGCGTTGCGGCGGCACGGCATCGAATTCGACCCCGAGTTGATCGCCGACGGCTTCATCAACGAGGCCGGCGGCTACGCGGTGACGCCGAAGGTCATGCGCTCCAAGGACCCGCCGACCGCCATCATCTTCAACAACGACGCGATGGCGCTTGGCGGCTGCAAGGCTTTGGCCGAGGCGGGCATCAAGCCCGGCCACGACATCGCGGTGATCGTCATCGTCGACACTCCGCTCTGCCGCTATTTTTCGCCGGCGCTGACCGGCTTCCGCCCGGCGCTTGAGCCGATGGGCGAGCGGTTGGCCGAAATGCTGCTGGCATCGATCCCGGCTTACGCCGGCGCCGAAGGCGCACGCATCATCCGTGAAGTCTGGCCGCTGGAACTGATCGCGCGCGACAGCGATTGAATCGCGGCGGTCACTGAGCAGGCTCAGATTGATCAAGACCCCCGCGCTCGCGCTCCGGCGTTGCGACCAGCGAGGCAGCGGCGGCATTGGCGGCGGCAAGTGCCGCCTCGACGGGCTCTCCACGCGCAAGCCACGCCGCAAAGGCGGCGACGAATTCATCACCGGCACCGTGGGTGCTGACCACCTCCACCGGCATCGCCGGCAAGGCGAATGCCTGGCCGTCGCGGTCGCAATAGGCAACGCCCTCGCCGCCGGCCGTGACGATTGCAGCCGGATAGAAACCGACGAGCATGCCGGCCGCCTTCGCAGCACCCTCGAGCGTGTCGACGACCGAAACGCCGGCCAGGAACTCCGCCTCGATGGCGTTGACGATGACGATGTCGGTCAGCGCGATCAGTTCGGCTGTCAGCTTTCGCGCCGGCGCCGCATTGAGAACGACGCGGCCGCCATGCGCCTTCACCGCTCGCGCCGCGGCAATGTTGGCGGCTTCCGGTACCTCGTTTTGCAGCAGCAGAACCGCCGTTTGCGCGATCAGCTCGGCCGCCTCAGTAATGTCCTTTTCGCCGAGAGTGAGATTGCTGCCCGAGACGATCACCGCGCCATAGTCGCCGCTGTCGTCGAAAATCGCTACGCTCATGCCCGAGCCGGCGCCCGAAGCCACTCCCACGAAGCGCTGGTCGACGCCCTTGCGATCGAGATTGTCGAGAAGCGCGCGGCCGAAATCGTCGTCGCCGACAGCTCCGATCATTGCCGCACGCACGCCGGCCCGCGCTGCCGACACCGCCTGGTTGCCGCCCTTGCCGCCGCATTTTGGATGCCAGGTATGGCCGGTCACCGTTTCGCCCTTGCGCGGGCGATCGGGGGCTTCGACCATGATGTCGTAATGCAGGCTGCCGAATACGGTCACCAGCGGCGGGGAAGCCGTCATGTGCCCTTATCTTTCCGTTTCGACGTCACCGCAGACATGGTGCGGCCGAGATTGCGCTCCGCCGCCTGGTAGTCGCGTTGCGCGACCGCCACGAACAGCGCGTCGAGAATGTTGAGCTGGGCAATGCGCGCCGCTGCGTTCTCACCCATCAACGGCGAGCCTTGGGCGGTCGAGCAAAGCACGATGTCGGCGACGGCTGCCAATGGCGAGTTGTCATAGTTGGTGATGGCCAGCGTGCGCGCGCCGCTTTTGCGCGCAAGTTGGATGGCGTCGATGACGGCGCTGGTGTTGCCGGAATGCGAGAAGCCGACGGCGATGTCGTCCGCGCCGAGCAGCGAGGCCGACATCAGCATCATGTGCGAATCGTCGTAAACGGAGGTGCGGATGCCGATGCGCAGGAATTTATGCGAGACGTCGCGTGCGATCTGCGCCGAGCCGCCGACGCCGTAGAAATCGCGATTCCTGGCGCGGTAAAGCAGATCGGCGGCACGGTCGAAATCGTCCATGTCGAGGATGGCGAGCGTCTCCTCCAGCGCCTGGATAGAGGTGCGGAACACCTTCTGCACGATCTCGGCCGAACTGTCGTCCACCGACAGCTCCTGATGCATCTCGGCGGTCGGCAGGCGGCTGTATTCATAGACCGCCGTGCGAAAGTCGCGATAGCCGGAAAAACCCAGCTTCTTGGCGATCTTGACCACCATCGCCTCCGAGACACCGGCCTCCTCGGCGATCTGCTTGAGCGGTATGGTCTCGTCGAAGCCGCGCCGTCCGAAGACGGTTTCAACCACCTTCGCCTCGAGCGGCGTCAGATGCGGCATCATCATGCGAATGCGCGGTCCTACTGCTTTCAGGTCCAGCCCGGTCAAGGTCATCCACGTCCCCTCGTCACGCGATCGATAAGCATCGCGGCGAGGATTATAAGGCCAGTTGCCAGCAGCTGATAGAAGGACTGGACATTCATCAGCGTCAGGCCGTTGCGCATAGCGCCGAGGATGACGGCACCCAGAATGGTGCCGACCACGCTGCCCTTGCCGCCCATCAGCGAGGCGCCGCCGATGGCCGCCGCGGCGATCGCGTCGAGCTCCCAGAGGTTGCCGAGAATCGGCTCTGCGGCACCCAGTCGGCCGATCAGGATCTGCGCGGCAAGAGCTGCCAGCAGGCCCGAGATCATATAGGCGGCGATCTTGGTGCGGGCGATCGGCACGCCGGCTATGTAGGCCGCCTCCTCATTGCCGCCGACGGCGAGCAGATATTCGCCGAACGGCGTCTTCTTGAGGATGATCCAGGCAACCAGCGCGACCACGGCCACGATGACGACCGCCAACGGCAATCCGAACAGCGAGCCATTGAAGATGGCGCGAAAGCCGGCAGGCAGGCCGAGCACCGGATTGCCGCCGGTATAGATCAGCGCCAGCGCCCGGTAGGTGCTGAGCGTTCCCAGCGTGACGATGAAGGGCTGCAGCCCGACATAGGCGACCAGCACGCCGTTGAGCAGGCCGCAGGCGAGGCCGATGGCGAAGCCGGCGGTGATGGCCAGCGGAAACGGCACGCCGGCAACCAGCATCGAGGCCGAGATGACGGCCGAAAGAGCTGCCGTCGGCCCGACGGACAGATCGATGCCGCCCGAGATGATTACCAGCGTCATGCCCAACGCCAGGCAGGCATTGATGCTCGATTGCTGCAGGATGTTGATCAGGTTGCGCTCGGCAAAGAAGCCCGGGACCAGCGCCCCGAAGACGGCGAGGATAACCACCAGTCCGATCAGCGTGCCGGCGTCGCGCAAGGAAAACCGGTGCAGGAAATCAAATCTTGGGCGCGCTGCTGTGTGTTCGGTTATGTCGGTCATCCGCTGGTCCTGTCCGTTATGCACCGGCCCGACGGCGTTGCGCCTTGCCGGCCTGAGTCTCCGTTTGGGGTATGGCGTGCGCGGCGATCGCCTGTTCGCTGAGACTTGCGCGGCCCAGTTCGGCGGCGACCGTGCCGTCGCGCATGACCAGCACGCGGTCGGCGAGCCGGATCACCTCGGGCAACTCGGACGAAACGACGACGACCGAATGGCCTTCGGCGGCGAGCTCCTCGATCAGGTGGTAGATCTCCGCCTTGGAGCCGACATCGATGCCGCGCGTCGGCTCGTCGAACAGAAGGATCCGCGTTCCCGCCGCCAGCCAGCGGCCGATGATCGCCTTCTGCTGGTTGCCGCCGCTGAATAGGCGGATCGGCCGGTCGAGCAGGAACGGTCTGAGATTGACGCGTTTCATCTTCTCGGCTGCCACGCGCTTCAGCCGGCGGTGGTCGATGAGGCCGCGCGGCGCGAACACGCTCATCGAGGCCAGCGCCATGTTGCTGTAGATTGACCGCAACGGCACGATGCCTTCGCGCTTGCGCTCCTCCGGCACCAGGCCGATGCCGGCCGCGATGGCGTCGCGCGGACTGGAAAGTTTTGTCGCCTTGCCGTCGATCTCTATTGTGCCTGATGAGACGCGGTCGGCACCGGCCAGCAGCCGCAGCAGTTCGGTGCGGCCCGAGCCGACCAGGCCGGCAATGCCCAGCACCTCGCCGCGATGCAGGTCGAACGAAACGTCGTGGACCTTGGTCGCCGAGGCGAGGCCACGCACGCGCAGCCTGATCTCGCCGGAAGCATGCGGGCGGTGCTGTTCCTGGGCAAGCTCGCGGCCGACCATCATCGAAACGACGGCCTTTTCCGACACCTGCGCGAGATCAACGGTTTCGACCACGACACCGTCGCGCATGATGGTGGCGCGCTGGCAGATGCCGAACACCTCGTCCAGCTTGTGCGAGACATAGACGACCGCGACACCGTCGCGCGCCAGACCGGCAATCACCTCGGCCAGCCGTTCGAACTCGCTTGGCGTCAGGCTGGATGTCGGCTCGTCCATCGCCACGATCCTGGCGCGGTCGAGCAGCGCCCGGGCGATCTCGACGATTTGCCGCTGCGCGACCTTCAGGCTGCCAAGCGGGGCTGCCGGATCGATGGTCGGGTCGATGGCGGCGAGAGCTTCCGCAGCGCGGCGTTCCTGCTCGCGCCGGTCGACGAAGACGCCGCCGCGCGTCAGCGGACGGCCGAGGAACATGTTCTGGGCGACGCTTAGGCGCGGCACCTGCTGCAATTCCTGATGGATCATGGCCACGCCCGCGGCGCGTGCCGCGACCGGGTTGTTCAGCGTCACCGGCTTGCCGTCGATCAGCACGCTTCCCGCTGTCGGCCGGTAGACGCCCGACAGGATGCGCAGCAGCGTCGACTTGCCGGCACCGTTCTCGCCAAGCAGGCCATGGATTTCGCCGGCGCCGACCGAAAAGGACACATCGCTCAGCGCCCGCACGGCCGGAAACACCTTGGAAATGCCCTCGAATTGCAGCCGCGGGATGACTGACATTGCTTCAGTTCTCCAGGCAAGGATGCCGACCCAAGGCCGGCACCCGCCGCCCCTGCTCTACTGGCCCGCTGCCGCGTCCTCGAGCAGCGCCTTGCGCACGGCATCGCCGCCGCCGGAGTAACGGTCGGCATTGTCCTTGGTGATCAGCGCCTGCGGCGTGGCAACGACGCGCGGCAGCTTCTGCCCGGCCACCAGTCGCAGCGCCGATTCCAGAGCCACCTCGCCGGTCAGCACCGGGAAGCTGTCGACGGTACCGGTCAGCTCGCCGGCGCGGATCGAAGCGTAGGCGTCGGAAATGCCGTCGGTGCCGAAGACGGCGACCTTGTCCTGCAGGCCGGCGGCCTTGACCGCTTCGACGATGCCGAGCGCCATGCCGTCGTTGTTGGCATAGAAGCCGATCAGGTCGGGGTGCTGCTGCAGGATGTTGGTGGCCGCGTCGTAGGAGGTCTGGCGATCCCAGTTGCCGGGGACGCTGGCAACAACCTCGAACTTGCCGGCTTCAGTGATCGTGGTCTTGAAGCCGTCGGTGCGCTGGACGGCGGCGTAGACGCCGGCCTGGCCTTCGACGATGGCGACCTTGCCCCCATCCGGCCGGTTCTTGATGAACCATTTGGCGACGCGCACGCCATTGTCGCGCTGGACGTTGCCGACATAGTACTCGGCCTGCGGGATGACTGCGTCATTGACGTTGACCACCGGCACGTTGGCGGCCTTGGCCTGTTCCATGATCGGCTGCAAGTTGGAGTCGGTCTGCGGCGAGACGAGAAGCACGTTGTAGCCTTGCGTGACCAGGCCTTCGGCGATGGTGAGCTGGCCGAGCTGGTCGCCCTCGCTCTGCGCCGCCTGGTAGACGATGGGCACACCGATACGGTCGCCGAACGACTTGTAGCCCTCACCCAGCGAGCGCCAGTATTCGTTGGTCAGCGTCTTGGAGACCGCACCCGCCTTGGTGCCCTCGGGCAGCTTGGGGAAAGCCCCGAACTTGGCCTCGAGCTGCGACCAGTCGATGCGATCCTTCTCGGTGTCGGAATTGAGTGGCGCGAGGTCCGCGGAAAAGGCCGAGCCGATGGACAGCGCCATCAGGCCAGCGGCGGTGGCGGTGGCAAGCAGAAATTTCATGGTCTTTCCTCCCTTGTTGAAACGGTAATGGCGCGAGCCTCAGCTGTCCGGCCCGAGCATGGCTTCCTGGATGATGGCCTGCGACGCGACCGCGTCCTGACGGTCGACGGCGGTGGAAAGGCGGTTGTCCTTTTCCAGCCGATCGACGACGCGCAACATGCGCTTGACGGTCGCGATGTTGACTTCGCATTCGTGGACCGGATCGAGCCCGGTCATGTCGGGGAACGTGTCGAAATAGATGGCGCCGGCGTAGCCGTCGCGGCGGATCTGCCTGAGCAGCTCGATCGTCTGAACCGTATGCACCGCGCCGACCATCAAGCCGTCGTCGCGCTTGGCGTAGCCATCGTTGAGGTGCACGCCGAGCAGGTTGCTGTGCCGTGCCACGAGTGCGGCGGCGAAAGCCGGCTGCTCGTCGGCATAGAGCACATGGGCGAAATCGAGCGTCACGCCGAGATTGGGCAGGCCGATCTCGCGGATCGCCAGCAATGTCGTGGCCGCATCGGGCATCAGGCTGTAGGAGCGCGGCTCGTTGGGTTTGTATTCAAGGCTGATCCGGCAGTCCGGATCATGCGTCGCAACTTCACGAATACCATCGATTTCGTGTTGCCAGAGCGCTGCGTAGTCAGCCTGGAAGGCATAGTCGAAGCCATCCTGCCCGAGCCACAAGGTCATCAGGCTGGCGCCGGCCTCCCGAACAGCGTCGATGCCGGCCTTGGTCAGGTCGATGGCCTCGCGGCGAACGGAAGGATCCGGGTTGGTGAAGGCGCCGAGCTTGAAGGCCGGATTAGAGTAGTAGCGCATGGCGAAACCATTGATGGAAAGCCCGAGATCGCCAAGTTTCCGCGCCATTTCCGCAGGCTTTTCATCGACATGGTCGGGAAAGTTGAGGTCGAGATCGGTCAACTCTGCAACCTTCGCTGCACGCGCCGCCATCTGCAGCATGGACGGTTTGCCGACAAGATCAGGCCACTCGGCCTGCGGCCGCGAGGCAAAGGAATTGAGGCGGGTGGCGAAACGATAGACTGTCATCGGTGACCTTTCATTGTCATAACTTCACATAAGAATGATTATTTGTAAAGTTGTTAATTGCCCTCTCGGCGGCGACGAGTTCGCCAGACCCAGGCCAGTTGCAACCGCATGGGGACAAGCAAGCGCGGCACTGTCACGCAAATATCATGTTCGCGTCCTAGATCGCTTCTCCGAAGGCTTTCGCGGCATCGTCGATGCGGCGCGGCGCTTTTTCAGGTCCGGCACCTTTGTTACCAAAGAGGATATCCATGAAAAACCCGCACCGAACCGCGTCCCTCGCCGTCGCGCTGGCGATGTTCACCGCCTCGACTCCGGCCTTGGCCGACAACTCCGCGACCGTCGGTGGCGTCAGCTTCGTCAACAAGGGGCTGGTCGGCGTCGGCCGTATCCCGGCCAGCCAGAAGGACAAGTTCGGCGAGACGTTTGGCTCCGGCTCCGGCATGGCGATCGACGCTGCCGGCTGGACGCATGGCGCGGACGGCTACAAGGGGTCGCTATGGCTGTTGCCGGATCGCGGCTACAATGTCGTCGGCACCACCGATTACCGGCCGCGCCTCAACACGATTGCCATCGAGTTCGCCCCGATCGCGCCGGGTGCAGTACCAGCCGCCGGCCAGGAACAGTCGGGCGTCAAGGCGACGCTTGCCGACACCATGCTTTTGACCGACGACAAGGGCGCCGATGCGACCGGCCTCGATCCGCTCAACGGCGTGCGTGCGGCGACCGACGACATGCCGATCCTGCCCGAAGCCAACGGCAAGCTCGCGCTCGACGACGAGGCGATCGTGCGGCTGTCCGACGGCACCATGTTCATCTCGGACGAATACGGCCCGAACATCTACCGCTTCTCCGCCGACGGCCATCTGATGTCGGCAACGCGGCCGCCGGCAGCCCTTGTCCCGATGCGTCATGGAACGCCGAATTTCGCGTCCGACAATCCTGGGCCTGGTGCGGCGGAGCCCGATCCGAAGGATCCCGAGACCGGGCGCCAGAACAACCAGGGCCTCGAAGGCATGGCGCTGACGCCGGATGGCAAGTTCCTGATCGCCGTGTTGCAATCGGCCCCGCGGCAGGATGGTGGCGATTCCGCCTCGACGCGCCAGAACACGCGCGCGCTGGTCTACGATGCCTCGGATCCCGCCCAGCTCAAGCTCGCGCATGAATATATCGTGCCGCTGCCGGTGTTCACCGATGCCAAGGGCAAGACCAAGATTGCCGCGCAGAGCGAGATCGTGGCGCTGTCGGACAAGACCTTTCTGATGCTGGCGCGCGACAGCGGCAACGGCCAGGGGCTGAAGGGCGACACTTCGCTCCATCGCGAGATCAGCATCGTCGATGTGTCGGCGGCAACCGACATCGCCGGCAGCGAGTTCGACAAAGACAAGCCAGTGGCGCCCAAGGGTGAGCTCGATCCATCGGTGACGCCGGCCAAGCTGACGCCGTTCATCGACATCAACGACAAGAGCGAACTCGGCCGCTTCGGACTGCACAATGGCGCGCCCAACGACCGCAACAACCTTTCAGAGAAGTGGGAGGCGATGTCGGTGGTGAGCGTCCTCGATCCGAAGCTGCCCGACGACTATTTCCTGTTCGTTGCCAATGACAACGACTTCCTCACCCAGGACGGCTTCCAGGTCGGCGCGCCCTACAAGGCCGAGGACGGCGCCGATGTCGACACCATGTTCCTGGTCTATCAGGTCACGATTCCCGGCTTGGCCGGGAAGTAGCGACACCCATGCAGGCGGACGCGCCGACCGCATCCGCCTAGAGATCGTGAAGGCACTTACCTCAACATCTCTGCGTCCTTTGGCACACCCGCATCGATCGGCTCGGCCGTCCTGTTCGACACGGCGGTGGTCTTCGCGGCGGCCGACAGGTTCGGGCGCACGAAGACCGGCGCGACGCCGTTGACGCGGCTGTAGAGGTCGATAATGTCCTGATTCATGAAGCGCACACAGCCGGACGAGGCGTTCTTCCCAATGGAATCCCACTCCGGCGTGCCGTGCAGCCGGTACATCGTGTCCTTGCCGTCGCGGAAGAGATACAGCGCGCGGGCGCCTAGCGGGCTCTGCGGGCCGGGCGGCATGCCGTCCTTGTATTTCGCCAGTTCCGGCCGGCGCTGGATCATTTCCGGCGGCGGCGTCCAGACCGGCCACTTCTTCCTCGCCTGAACCACGGCGCTGCCGGTCCATCCGAAGCCGGCCTTGCCGAGGCTGACGCCATAGCGAATTGCCTTGCCGCCGTCGCGCACCAGATAGAGGAAGTGCTCGGAGGTATCGACGACGATCGTGCCGGGTTTTTCTCCGGTCGGGTCGGACACGATCTGGCGCACGAACTTCGGATCGATCTTGGCTACCGGGATTGCCGGCAGTTGATAGCCCTCGTCGACGCGCGCGGCATACATGCTTGCGACATCGCCGAAAGCCGGTTCGCTTGGCGCCACTGTCAGTGGCGGCGTCACCACGTCCGTCGTGGTGCACGCCGAAAGAGCCACGGATGCCGCGCCCAAAGCGGATGCACCGAGAAACGCGCGCCGGTTCAGGCGCTCAAAAAACAACGGAATATCGGACATGCCCCCCCGCTTACCCATAGGATTTAGTAAGGAATGCGGCCCCCCGCATCCAGGATCAATATCCGATTCCGGAAGCTTTGAGAACATGATTAGATCAAGGCGCGCTAGACGGAATTTGCAACGCCGCATCGACCTGTCCCGTTAAATCGGCAATCATTGCGGACCGGAACCCAAATAAGCCGTCGCCGAGTTGCCTGCCATGGACGATAAGATGCCCGCGCGCCGGCGGACCGGCGATCTCACCAGTGGCCCCATCCCTCGCACGTTGCTGCTTTTCGCCCTGCCGGTGCTCGGCTCCAATGTGCTGCAATCGCTCAACGGCTCGATCAATGCCGTGTGGGTCGGCCGCTTCCTCGGCGAAGCGGCGCTGACCGCCACGTCCAACGCCAACCTCGTGCTGTTTCTCATCCTCGGCACGGTATTCGGCATCGGCATGGCGGCGACCATCCTGGTCGCGCAATCCGTCGGCGCCCGCGATCTGCCCGAAGCCCGCCGCATCGTCGGCACCAGCGCCACGTTCTTCTTTCTTGTCTCGGTGGTGTTCGCGGTCTGCGGCTGGATCTGGGTCGATGCGATCCTGAATGCGCTCGGCACGCCGGCCGATGCCTTGCCGCTGGCCCGCTCCTATCTGCGCATCATATTCATCGCCGTGCCGATGATGAACCTGCTCTCCTTCGTCATGACGGTGCTGCGCGGCGCCGGGGATTCGCGCACGCCCTTCTTTTTCATGGCGCTGGCCGTCGTGCTTGACGTCATTCTGAACCCACTGCTCATCCGCGGCATCGGCCCGTTCCCCGAACTTGGCATCGCCGGCTCGGCCACCTCGACGCTGATCGGCCAGGCGGTGAGCGTGATTGCCATTCTGATCGTGCTTTATGCGCGCAAGCATCCGCTGCGGCTGGCCGGCGCCAATCTCGCCCTGCTCCGGCCGGACCCAACGCTGCTGCGCATCGTCGTCGTCAAGGGCGTGCCGATGGGCCTGCAGATGATCGTCGTCTCGGCCGCGGCGCTGACCGTGATGGGCATGGTCAACGCCTACGGCTCGCAGGTCGCAGCCGCCTACGGCATAGCCGCACAGCTCTGGACCTACGTTCAGATGCCGGCGCTCGCCATCGGCGCCGCGGTCTCGTCCATGGCGGCGCAAAATGTCGGCGCCGGACGCTGGGATAGGATCGGCCGCATAGCGGCCTCCGGCGTCGGTTTCAACCTCGCCCTGACCGGCGCACTTGTCGCGCTGCTGTTCCTGTTTGACCGCGCGGTGCTCAGCCTATTCCTCAGCAGCGACAGTGCGGCCATCGACATCGCCGTGCACATCAACAACGTGGCGTCCTGGTCCTTCATCCTGTTCGGCATCACCATCGTGCTCTTCGCCACCGTGCGCGCCAGCGGCGCGGTGATGCCACCGCTGATCATCCTGGTGATTTCGGTGCTGCTGGTACGCACCAGTTTCGCTCATTTCTTCCGGAGCATGATCGGCGAGGAAGCGCTGTGGTGGAGCTTTCCGGCCGGCTCGATAACCTCGCTCGTGCTGGCCGCGGGCTATTATCGCTTCGGCCGCTGGCGTACCATGCACATGATCGAGAACCGGCCGGCTGCCGGCGAGCCGCCGGATACCGGCCTCGGCGTGCCGCGCCAGCGGGCGCATCTTTCGCCGGAGACGCCGAACGGCTGAAAGACTGGCTCAGCGCGCGTATTTCGCGCCAAACCCGAGCGCCACCAGGGAAAAGATGACGATCATGCCGGCAAAGGCCAGGCTTGCCATGGTCGCGCTTGCCATGGTCGACAGGACGCCGATGCCGATAACCGGCAGTGCGTTGCCGCAAAAACAGCAGATGAAGAAAGCGGAAACCACTTCGGCGCGCCGGTCGGCCGGCGCGATCTCGTTCACCACCTGCAAGCCGCCGCGATAGCCGAACGCCGCCGACACGCCGCACAAGGCGGTTGCGGCGATCATGATGGCCATCGAAGCCAAGACCTGCGCCGCAACGATCAGAGCAACGGTCGGGATCATCAGGGCAAGTGCCGCAAACATTGTGGCTCGGCTCGAAAGACGCGTCGTCCCCAGAATGGTGGCGGCAGCCACGATCGCCAGTTCGAAGAACAGAGCGCCAGCTTCGGCATGGTTGGTTACCTGCAGTTGCTGCGCCAGGATGCTCGGCGCCAGTGCTGCATAAAAGCCGACCAGCGACATTGCGCCAAAGCCGGTCACCGCCGGCGCGACGAAACCCGCGCGGATGTCATCAGGCAGCGAAAGCCGCGGCCGCATCGAGACATCAGCCAGTTTCCCCGGCCGCGAAACGGTTTCCTGCGTACGCCAGATCAGCATGGTGACAATCGCAAGCATTGCCAGGTAGACGACGAATGTCAGCCTGAGCGGCCAAGGCGCGTATTCGGCGAGCAAGCCGGCCCCAAGCGCACCAAGGCCGAGGCCGAGAAAGTTGGTGCTGGTGGCAATCGTCGCCGCCTGTGACTTGTCGTTGGTCGAGAGCAATTCGGCGAGCCAGGCGGTGCCGGTGCCGGCGCCGACCCCAATTGCCAATCCGCTCAGAATCCGGGCGATGTCGAGCCAGGCGACATTTTCGGCGAACAGGAAGAACGCGGCGCTGACGACGGCCACCGCCATCCCGGCCAATGCCATCGGACGGCGCCCGATGACGTCGGACATGCGCCCGAACACCAAAAGCGCCGCCAGATTGCCGACGACGTAGACGGCATAGACCAGCGTCAAAGTGATCTGCGAGAAGCCGAAGGCCTGCTTGTAGATGACGTAAAGCGGCGTCAGCGCCGTGCTGCCAGCGAAAAGGGCCGCGATCATGGCAGCGACGGCGGCCGCCGCAGCGTTGCCGCCGAGTTCGTGATCGCGCGTCATGACTTGAGCGTGAGCGGTCATTTTTCGATCTTTTGATATTCGGGATCTGACACTCTAACGCCTTTTTCGCGTAAGCCGTTCCCCCTCCCCCTCTTGCTCCTGACAAATTTGGCAGCTTTTGCCGATGGCGCTGAGTGATATCCTCTTTTAAGTTTTGAGGATTGTTAGGGAAGCAAGTATGGGAAAGGGACGGGTCGAAGCATTCACCGATGGCGTGGTCGCCATCATCATCACCATCATGGTGCTGGAATTGAAGGTGCCGCATGGCGAGGATTTTTCGGCGCTGGCACCGCTGTGGCCCGTCTTTCTCAGCTATGTGCTTTCCTTCATCAATGTCGGCATCTACTGGAACAATTTGCACAATATGTTCCATACCGTGCAGCGGGTCGACGGCCGCGTGCTGTGGGCGAACCTCAACCTCTTGTTCTGGCTATCGCTGATGCCGGCGACGACGGCCTTCATGGGCGAGAACCATTTCGCGCCGGTGCCGGTTGCCGTCTATGGCGTCGACCTGGCGCTCTGCGCCATCGGCTTCAACATCCTCACCATGGCCCTGCATCGACTGCACGGCAACGAGACCCTCTTCGCCAGGGCGTTGGGCAACGACCTCAAGGGAAAGATCTCGCTGGTCCTCTATCTTTCCGCCATCGCGCTGACCTTCGTCAATCACTGGATCGGTGTCTCGATCTATGTCCTGGTGGCGATGATCTGGTTGGTGCCGGACAGGCGGTTCGAGCGGCTGATCGAGAAATAGGCCCCGTTTAGCCTCGCATTGCTTTCAGTTTTTCCGCTACCGAAGCGGCAAGGTCGGCGTAGCGCTCCTCCAGCCGCTCGGCCGCCTTGATCACTGAAAAATCATGGCCGAATTTTTCCAGCGCCATGCGCAGCTTTTCGACGAATTCGGCCTGTTTTTCGAGCGCCGAAAACAGCGTCGTCACTTGCGCTTCGCTGATGTCGGGATTGGCGAGCATCTGCGGCACCTCGCGGCTCATCTGGTCGCCGGTGGCGGTCTGTTCTTTCAGGATCTCGATCCAGTCGGTCAATCGTCAGGTCTCCTTTTCCGATATCAGCATGCGCAGCGCCCGCCGACGCGGTCAACCCGAAGATGCCGACACCTGCTTGCGCGAGCTTCTTCCCGCGCTAAGTTCGCCGCGGCCAGAACAGGAGAAAATCATGACCACCGACGCCGAGATCCAGACCGCTTTGCCCGCACTCGCTTCCGGCAATGTCGCCGTCATCACCGGCGCGGCCAGCGGCATCGGCCATGGCGCGGCCAAACGGCAGGGGGCGTTGGGCCTGAACCTCGTGCTGGCCGATATCGGCGGCGAACGCCTCGATAAGGCCCGACACGCCGTCGCCGCCATCGCCGGCGACAGCGCCGTACTTGCCGTCGCCACCGACGTCTCGAAAGCCGACGAGCTCGACCGGCTGGCCGAAAAGGCATTCGGCACCTTCGGCGACGTGTCGCTGCTGATGAACAATGCCGGCGTCGGCACCAACCCCGGCAAGCCATGGGAAAGCCGCGACGCCTGGAAGCGACTGCTGGACATCAATTTCTGGGGTGTCGTGCATGGCGTCGAGGCCTTTGCGCCGCGCATGCTGGCGGCGGGAAAGCCGGGCCTGATCGTCAACACCGGCTCCAAGCAAGGCATCACCACGCCGCCCGGCAACCTCGCCTACAATGTCTCCAAGGCGGGCGTGAAGACCTATACCGAAGGCCTGGCGCACGCGCTGCGCAACGAGCCTGATACCAAAATCGCGGCGCATTTGCTCATTCCGGGGTTTACTTTTACCGGCCTGACCGAAGGCGCCACCGAAAAGCCGGCCGGAGCCTGGACCGGCGAGCAGGTCATCGACTTCATGCTGGCCTCGCTGCTGCGTGGCGACTTCTACATCCTGTGTCCTGACAACGAGGCGACCCGGTCCATGGACGAAAAGCGCATGGCCTGGGCGATTGGCGACATCATCGAGAACCGTCCTGCTCTGTCGCGCTGGCACCCGGACTACAAGGATGCTTTCGCGGCATTCATGACGCGCAGCTCATGATCCCGAGCCGAAGCTCAACGTAGCAAAGAACCGGGTCCGATCTTCGCAGGTATGCGCCGGACCTTTATATCACGCCGCCGCGTGCTTCTTCGTGTTCCGTTTCTTCGCCATGGCTTTCTCGGCTGCCAACTCGGCAACCTTCTGATCATGCCGCTTCGCTGCCTGTTCGCATTTCTTGCGGATCTCTTCGACCTCGGTCTCGGTCAGGTGTTCGATACCGATGAAGGTGTTCTGGGCTGTGCTGACCCGGATCAATTCGTCGAGCTTCGCCTGGATCGCGGCGCCATCGCGGTTCTGGGTGTTCTGGATGAGAAACACCATCAGGAAGGTGACGATCGTCGTGCCGGTGTTGATGACGAGCTGCCAGGTGTCCGAAAAGCCGAACATCGGCCCGCTTGCCGCCCAGACGACGATGATCAGGAAACAGACGGCAAACGTCGGCGGCAGGCCGGCAAAATGGGCGACGTTGTTGGCGATCCTGGTGAAAAGCTTCTCAATCATTCAAACTCCCTCAACGGCCGGGCGACGAACCCGGACGGAAGCCGAGTTCATTGTGTCAGCAGAAACAGTTGGCAGCCGCTCCTGGTTCCCTCGTGGCGGAAGGTCGCGGGTACATTGTTGGAGGAGCAGATCGCGCAGGCCGTCGGACCGCTTGCAGATAGGCCCGAAGTCAGGCGGCGCCGTTTTCCCAGCGGTCGAGGAAAGCCTCGATGGGCAAGGCCTGCATGTCGGGAACTGCCGTGGCCAGCTTCTCGACCGGCCAGTCCCACCAGGCGAGACGTTCGATCCGGGCGGCAGTTTCCGCGCTGAAGCGCAGGCGCAGTTGCCTGGCCGGAACGCCGGCGACAATGGCATAGGCCGGCACGTCGCGGGTCACCACCGAATTGGCACCGACGATCGCGCCATTGCCGATCACTACGCCCGGCATGATCACGGCGCCATGGCCGATCCAGACATCATGGCCAATGCTGACGGCTTTCGCCCGCCGCCGGTCCCGGAACGCCTGATCGACACCCAGCCAGCGGAAGTACTCGTTAGGCCGGTAGCTGATCTTGTGCTGGGTCAGCCGCTCGACCGGATGCTCCAGCGCGTTGATGCGGCTGTTTGCGGCGATCGAGCAGAATTTGCCAATCGTCGTGTAGATCGCCTCGGCGTGACGCTCGAAGTAGGAGAAGTCGCCGACCGTCACCTCGCGCAGGATGACCCGCTCGCCGATCGACGCGTAGCGTCCAAGCTTGCACGCCTTCAGCTCCGCCGTCGGATGTATGCGCGGCTCGGGATCTTTCAGGACAAGGTGTTCGGGACGATCCATGCGCGCGCTTTACGCCGGCATGCATAGTCTCGCAAGCCGACTACAGCGCCGCGCGTCCGTTTGGACGCGCAAAGAACGCTGCAGCACTTTCAATTTCTACTTCGGCTAATTTCTATTTCGGCCAATTCTATTTCGGCTTGCCGTTGGTCCACACCACGTTCTGGCCATAGAGCGGCACGGTGGTGAGCGACATTTTTGCCGAGCCGTCCTGCACCTGGCGTGAATGCGACAGGTAGATCAGCGTCTCGTTGGCCTTGTCGTAGATGCGGTTTACCACCTGCTTCTTCCAGATCAGGCTGATGCCTTGCTTGAAGACCTCCTCGCCGGCCTCGCTCATGTCGATGTCGCCAATGGTGATCGGCCCGGTCTGGCGGCAGGAGATCGAAGAATCGGACGGGTCCTCGAACCAATTGCCCTTCTGCAGGCGGTCGATCACGCCGCGGTCGAAATAGGAGACGTGGCAGGTCACGCCTTCGACCTTCGGATCCTTGATCGCCTCGACGATGATGTCGTTGCCGAGCCAGTCGACGCCGACCTTGCCGACTTCCTCGGCGGCGGCAGCGCCGGCGCCAATGACAAGGCACACGGCCAACGCGCCGCCAATCAGTTTTCGCAAAGAGACCTCCTGCGGTTCGAATTTTGCCGACCTCAGGTGGGACGAACGGCAGCGCTTTGCAAGCAGATCGCCTTCCCACAGGATTGCCCGGTTGCGGCAACGCGACATCTTTGCGTCCGCGCGACCGAACCGCTAAGAGTGTTCGCCAAGCCAAGGCCTTCACGGCGCGAATTCGGCGGCCGATGAAATCACGACGGACTTCTCTGATGATGCGTTCAATTCTGGTCGGCATTCTCGTCCTGATGGCCGCAGGCATCGGCTGGCTTACCTTCGACTGGTACCGCGGACATTATGGCGGCGAGCCGTTCGGAGCACCGTTCACGCTGGTCGACCAGAAGGGCGGGCCGGTCACCGAAGCCGCCTTTCGAGGCCACCCCAGCGTCGTCTTCTTCGGCTTCACGCATTGTCCGGAAGTCTGCCCGACCACGCTTTTCGAGTTGGCCGGCTGGCTGAAGACGATGGGCGACGACGGCAAGAACCTGCGCGCCTATTTCGTTACGGTCGACCCTGAGCGCGACACGCCCGAAATCATGAACGCCTATGTCAGCAATTTCTCCGATCGCATCCTCGGCATTACCGGCGATCCGGACAAGGTCCACGTCATGGCCAAATCCTTCGGCATCTACTGGAAGAAAGTCGACACGAACGACGGCGACTACACGATGGACCACACCGCTTCTGTGCTGCTGCTCGATGCCAAGGGCGATTTCGCCGGCACCATTGCCTACGGCGAAAGCCCGGACACCGCCATCGCCAAGCTCAAACGGCTGGCGGCGGAAGGTTGACGTATCCAGTAATGACGCAGACGCGTTTGTATTTCACCGCGGGCAAGATCGAGGCTGACCGCATCTTCGCGGCGCTCGGCGCGGCGTTCGACGACGAAGGCCTGCCGGTTGCGTTACTTGAGGTCGACGAGGACCGCGATATTCATGAAGTATCGCTCTATGCCGACGACGACGTCGATGCGATCGAGGCGCGGCTGCGGGACGTCCTTGCCGGACTGTCGCTGTCGAAGCCGATAGCGCGCGAAACGCTGCCCGACGTCGACTGGGTGGCGCGCTCGCTGGAGGGATTGAAGCCGGTGCGGGCCGGGCGCTTCTTCGTCCATGGCGCGCATGACCGCAGGAAGCGCCACAGCGGCGAACTCGCCATCGAGATCGAGGCCGGCCTTGCCTTCGGCACCGGCCACCACGGCACCACCGCCGGCTGCCTCGAAATGCTGGAGCAGGTCGTGCGGCGCGAGCATCCGCGCAACGCGCTCGACCTTGGCACCGGCAGCGCGGTGCTCGCCATCGCAGTGGCCAGGCTTGCGCATATTTCGGTGCTGGCGACCGACATTGATCCGATCGCCGTCAAGGTGGCCGCCGCCAATGCGCGGCTGAACCACGTCAAGGCGCTCATCGAAACGGTGGCTGCACCCGGTTTCCACCATCCGATCTTTGCCGCGCGCGCGCCTTTCGACCTGATCGTCGCCAACATATTGGCGCGGCCGCTGATGCGCCTGGCGCCGCAAATGGCTGGGCATATCGCGCTCGGTGGCTCGATCGTCCTGTCGGGCATCCTCGACCGCCAGCGCGATGCGGTGATCGCGGCCTATGTCGGCCAGAAATTCCGGCACGTCCGCACCTTGCACCGCGAGGGCTGGGTGACGATCCATCTCAAGCGCTGAGGCGGAGCGCTTTCAACGCAAGCCGGAATTCGCTCGGATCTAGCGCGAGATTGCCGCTTTCTTCAGTTCTTCGCGATCGTAGCCGTGAGCCTTCAGCGTTTCATCGTCAAAGCCAAGCAGAACGCCGCTCACATATCGGCTCGCTTCGCGCTGGCGAGCTTCGATCAAAGCGCTCATGGCGCTTCTGAAAAATCCGCGTCTGGCTGAAATCGTGGACATGATGGTCTCCTTTGCAGGCAATAAGACGCTTTCCTCCACGTTAAGAAGGTAAGCCTTGCTGACGCTTTTTGAAATCGCCGATTCTGCATGGCCTCTATGCGCAAAAAGTCACTGTAGCGGCCAGCCATGATCGGTCCGAAAATCGATTCCGATTTTCGAAGTCATGCGCTACGGTCGCGCCAGCATTCGAGGAGAGCCATATGTTCCAAACCTTCGATTCCGCCGGCGACCCGGCCGTTGGCAAGCCGCGCGTGGCAATGCTGCGCCAATGGCTGGCGGCGAACGGGCTGGATGGTTTCATCGTGCCCCGCGCCGATGAGCACCAGGGCGAGTATGTCGCCGACCGCTCGGCACGGCTGAAATGGCTGACCGGCTTCAGCGGCTCGGCCGGCGTCGCCATTGTGCTTGGCGAGCGCGCCGTCATGTTTGTCGACGGGCGCTACACGCTGCAGGTGCGCCACGAGGTCGATCTCGGCATCTTTTCGATCGAGAGCCTCGTCGACAATCCGCCCGCCAACTGGATCAAGGACAATCTCGGCAAGGGCGTGCGGCTGGGCTTCGATCCGTGGCTGCAGACGATCAGTGACGTCAAGGCGCTGAAAGCCTCGGCCGAGAAGTCCGGCGCGACCTTGGTGCCGCTCGAACAAAATCCTATCGACGCAATCTGGCAAGATCAACCCGGGCCGCCATTGGCACCGGTAGAGATCCACCCGATCGGCTTTGCCGGCGAACTGGCTAAGGACAAGCTGGCGCGGCTGGCGGCGGCTATCGAGAAGGACGGCGCCACCCATGCCGTGCTGACTGACCCCTCCTCCATCGCCTGGGCCTTCGACATTCGTGGCGGCGACGTGCCACACACACCGCTGGCGCTCGGCTTTGCCGTGCTCGCCGCCGACAGGTCGCATCTGCTTTTCATGGACCAGCGGAAGTTCTCACGCACCGTCGCAGCCTATTTGACGCAGCTCGCCGAATTGCACGAACCCGGTGAATTCGAAACGGCGATCGTCACCCTGGCCAAGGGCGGCGCAAAAGTCGCGCTGGACCCGGCTCTGGCGGCGGAGAAGCTCAGTATGCTGGTCGAGGACAATGGCGGCACCGTCATTGCCGCGCCGGATCCGGCCCGCATTCCACGCGCAACGAAAAACCAGGCCGAGATCGCCGGCGCCCGCGCCGCGCATCGCCGCGACGGCGCCGCGGTCGCCAAGCTGCTGTGCTGGCTCGACCGTCAGGAGCCCGGCACGCTCGACGAAATCACCGTTGTCACCAGGCTTGAGGAGACGCGCCGGCAAACCGGCGAAGAAACACAGATGCCGCTGCGCGACGTCTCGTTCGACACCATCTCCGGCGCCGGCCCCAACGGCGCCATCATGCACTACCGCGTCTCCCGCGCCACCAACCGCAAACTGGAGAATGGCGAACTGTTCCTGCTCGATTCCGGCGGGCAGTACCAGGACGGCACCACCGACATCACCCGCACAGTGCCGATCGGCACGCCGACCGAGGAGATGCGCGAGCGCTTCACGCTGGTGCTGAAGGGCATGATCGGCATCTCCATGCTGCGCTTTCCACCCGGCACGCGCGGCTCCGAAATCGATGCGGTGGCGCGCCTGGCGCTGTGGAGACACGGCTGCGATTTCGCCCATGGCACCGGCCATGGCGTCGGCTCCTATCTGGCCGTGCATGAGGGCCCGCAGCGTATTGCCAAGACCGGTACCGAAAAGCTGCTGGCCGGCATGATCGTCTCCAACGAGCCCGGCTACTACAAGGAAGGCTCCTACGGCATCCGCATCGAGAACCTCGTCCTAGTGACGCCGGCCGAGATGGTCGACGGCGGCGACATCGCCATGCACGGCTTCGAAACGCTGACGCTGGCGCCTATCGACAAGCGGCTGATCCGGTCGGACCTGCTGACCCGCGATGAGCTGCATTGGCTCGATCAATACCACGCGCGGGTGCTGGCTGAGATCGGGCCGATGCTCGACGGCGAGGCGTTGGCCTGGCTGGAAAAGGCAACCGAACCGCTGCCGCACGACTTCAAGCAATAGCCGCGGCGGCAACGCCGGTTGACAGGCTTTGCTCCGCAAGCAGTCCCTGCAGAGCCGTGACGTTGGGAGAACCGGCTCCCTTGCGCCAGAACAACACCGTGACGGCATTGTCTTCGTCAGAGGGCAGTTCGTGCAGCTTTAGCCAGCGGCTCTCCGGGAAACCCGAAAGCACACTTTTCGGCATCAGCGCTATGCCCATGCCAGCCACCACGCAACCAAGGATGGCATGGTATGAACCGAGCTCAATGGTTTTTTCGGCCATGAACCCTCTGCGCGCATACCATTGTTCCAGCCGCTTGCGGTGCGGGCAGCCGTGCTCAAAGGCTATCATGGTTTTGGGCATGTCCCGGTGGTCCTCGACCGAAATGCGCGATGCCGCAGAGACAATGACCAACTGCTCGTGAAATGCTGACTGCTTTTCGAACGGAGCATCGGCGATCGGCTCGGCTGCGAACGCTGCATCGAGTTCGCCGGCAAGCATGGCGGTCGCGAGAACCTGCGGATTTCCGGTGCGCAACTGGATCTCTACTTCGGGATAGCGTGCGTGATATTCGGCGAGCAGGCCCGGAAGCCGTGCCGCGGCGGTGCTCTCCATCGCACCTAGGCGAAGCGTGCCGCGCGGGCGTGGATCGAGCATCGCCGTTCGCGCCTCCTCTGCAAGCGCCAGCAGCCGGTCTGCGTAGCCGATCAACCTGTGGCCGGCAGGCGATACGTGCAGTCGCTTACCCTCCCGGATAAACAGCTGCACACCGAGATCCTCTTCGAGCTGCCGGATGCGTGTGGTCACGTTCGACTGCACGCGAAACAGTTTTTCCGCCGCTCTGGTGATTCCGCCTTCGCGCACCACCGTGCGGAAGATGCGCAGATCAGCTAAATCCATCAATCTCTCCAACAGAATGAAATGATCCTAATTAGTCATTTTATGTGATGAAGCGTCTCCGGTAAATCGCCTGTTGTCAGCCTCAATCAGGACGGACCACAAGGGAGATGGAAATGTCGCCTGAGCCCTTCGGCCTCCAGCCCATCGATCTAAGCGCATTGACGCCAAAGCAGCGAGAGGCAATTTATACCGGCGCCGTGCGACGCGCCCATCGGGAGAGATCAGCGGCGATCCGGCTGAGCCTGTCGTGGGTCGCGTCGATATTCAAGAACCGTGCGTCCTGGACAGGCGCTATCGTGTCGTTCGTTACGCTTGCGAGCGTTATCGCGAAACGCACGCGTCGAACTCACCGTCAGACGAACGTCGACGATTACCCCATGACCTGCCGTGCAACGATCAGCACGGCCGCACCGGCCAGGAACATCGCCATCAGCCCGCCGCGCAGCGAGACCAGGCCGGCGACGATCAAGGCCAACCATTCCGCCGGTCCGGCGCTCAGGGCCGCCGGCGCCACCAGCGTGGTCAGCACCGCCGCCGGCACGGCGTTCAGCCCAGCCTCGACCCGAGGATGGATGTTTTCGAAGCGCGAGATCACCAGATGACCGCCGATGCGTGTCAGATAGGTCGCGATCGAAGCGGCGACGATGATCCACAAGGTCGTGCTCATGGCCGCGCCTCCACGCCGCTGTGGCGGGGCGGCAGGATGACGGCGAGCAGCACGCCGGCTAGCGCGCCGATGGAGACATGCCAGGGCGAGCCGACCGTCTTGTAGGCGATGATGGAGGCGGCAGCGCTGGCGACGACCACCGGCAGCCACAGCGGCCTCTTGCGGAAGCTCATGACCAGGCCGAGAAAATAGATCGGCAGCAGGAAGTCGATGCCCAGCGCGTGGGTGTCGGGGATAAGCTTGCCGAACATCGCGCCGAGCGCACTTTCGATGACCCAGAACAGATAGACCGGCAGCCCAAGCCCCATATACCAGGCGAAGCCGACGGTCTCACCGGCTTCCGCCTTGCGCTCGGCCACCGCGAACTGCGGATCGGTGAGCACGAAATAGCCTATCGCCTGCTGCACCAGCGGCCAATGCGCGATTCGCCGGCCGATACCGGCCGAATAGAGCACATGGCGAAAATTCACGGCGAAGATCGACAGCACGATCAGCCACGGCGCGACATGCTGGCCGAACAGCTCGATGCCGACCATCTGGCTGGCGCCGCCGAAGACCGTTGCGCTCATCAAGAACGCCTCAAGCACGGAAAACCCGTTGTCGACTGCGAGCGCCCCGAACAGCAATGCAAACGGCGCCGACGCCACCACGACGGGCATGCTGAGCCGCACGCCGTCCCAGAAATCGTTTTTCACACCGTTTTCTGAGATTGCTTCCGCCGACATCAAGCGCTCCTTGGGAAGGGTCGTATGTAGGGAGGGCCGCCCGGCTTGTCACACCAATTCGCTTGAGGCAAACGATCAGCGGAAATGATGGCTGAAGCGTCGCGGCAAGCTCGCTTCCGTGCCTAGCGCGGCGAAGCCTTGCCTTCGATTGCCCTGCCCCAGTCGAGCAGCGGTTTTGCCCGCATGGCAAAGTCGACAAGCTCGTCGACCAATCCAGCTCCGTAGATACCCGCCGGCTCGATCGCGTGCAGGACGGCAAAATGCCGGTTGCGGATCGCAGCAGCGAGATCGGGCTCGGCGATATGCTCGAAGCCGCGCGGCGTACGCTTCATGCAGCCGTCCGGGTCGAGCTCGAGGCCGTTCTTCTTCAGCGTCGCGACCAGAGCGCGGAACTCGGCCGGCCGCGCTGCAATTGCATTGCGCAGCGCCAGCAACAGCTCCGGTCCGGGCTGCCACCAGGCAACGCCGGCAAAGCAGCGCTCGAGTCCGATATGGACGAAGAACACGCCCTGTTCCATCTTGGTACCGTCAGGCGAAAGGATCGCCGACAAATGCCGATTGTAGGGCCGCTTGTCCTTGGCGAAACGTACGTCGCGATTAATCCGGAACAGCGACTTCTTGCGGTCGCCGCGCAGGCCGAGCCTCAATGCCGCGAAGCGCTCGGAGAGCGTTTCGACCAGATCGCCGAAGGGGTCGCGCAGTTCGCATTCGAAAAGGTCGCGGTTTTCCAAAAACCACTCCCGGCTCTGATGAAAATCGAGCGCCTTGAGGAAGGGAATGGCTTTCTGACCAAAACCATTGAATTCAGTCGGCATCACGCGCCCTTGCCGATCTGCTCGAGCCAGGCATCCTCGTCGATGACTTCGATACCGTGTTCGGCAGCCAGCTTGAGCTTGGAGCCAGCACCGGGCCCGGCGACGACGAGGTCGGTCTTCGCGGAAACTGAGCCTGCAACCTTCGCGCCAAGACGTTCAGCCATCGCCTTGGCCTCGGGGCGCGTCAACTTTTCCAGCGTGCCTGTAAACACGATTGTCTTGCCGGCGACCGCACTATCGGCTGAGACGTTCACAATGTAGGGCTTCGGGTGGACCTGTGTGAGCAGCGCTTCAAGCACGTCGTCATTGCGTTCATTGCCGAAGAAATCGCGAAGCGCGCCTATCACCGTATCGCCGATGCCGTTGATCGAAGGAAAAACGGTGTGTGGATCGGCTGCCGCTGCTGTCTCCTTGCCAATGCGGATCAACTCCTCGATCGTCGAGAAGGTTCGGGCAAGCACAGCGGCCGTCGTTTCGCCGATATGGCGGATGCCCAGTGCAAAGATGAAGCGATCGAGTTCCGGTTCGCGGCGGGCATCGATGGCGGCGAAGAGCTTGTCGAGGCCCTCGTAGTTGCGTTCCTCGACACTGCGTACGTTCTTGCGCGTCTTGCCCGATGCGGCCTCGCGCTGCCTGGCCTGCTCCTCCCGCCGCTCCGCCAGCGCCTTGGTGACGGCGGGACGGCGGTCCCTGAGAGTGAAGATATCGGCGGCTGTCTTGATCAACCCGGCATTGAAGAACAGATCTATGTTTTCAGCGCCCAGGCCTTCGATATCCATGGCGCCGCGTGACACGAAGTGGCGCAATCCTTCCACGGCCTGCGCGGGGCAGATCAGTTCGCCGGTGCAACGTCGGCGGGAATCTTCCTTGCCAGTCTTCTCGTTGATCTCGCGCGTTGCGGGTGAGCCGCAGATCGGACATTTGTGCGGGAATTCGTAAGGCACGGCATCGGGCGGACGCTTGTCGGCCACGACGCTGACGATCTGCGGAATGACGTCCCCTGCCCGCTGGATGACCACCGTGTCGCCGATACGTACGTCATTGCCGTCGCGGATCGGCTGGCCGTTGCTGTCCAGACCTTTGATGTAATCTTCGTTGTGAAGCGTGACGTTTTCGACCACGACGCCGCCGACCGTGACGGGTGCAAGCCGGGCAACGGGCGCCAGCGTACCCGTACGGCCGACCTGGATGTCGATCCTGAGCACGGTTGTCATCGCCTGTTCGGCCGGAAATTTGTGGGCCACGGCCCAGCGTGGTTCGCCGGTGACGAACCCCCATCTGCGCTGCAACTCCAACTGGTCGACTTTGTAGACGACGCCGTCGATGTCGTAGCCAAGTGATGAGCGCTGGGTTTCGATAAGGTGATAATGCGCGACCAGTTCCTCGACCGACTTTGCCCGTACCATCAGCGGACTGATCTTGAACCCCCACTCCGCGAATTTTTGCACGGAATCGTACTGGGTCGGAGCGGGATCCATTGAGGTATAGCCCCAGGCATAGGCAAAGAACTTGAGGTTGCGGCTGGCGGTAACGGACGGGTCCTTCTGGCGGAGCGACCCGGCCGCCGTATTGCGCGGATTGACGTAATCCTGGCCGCCGATCGCCGCCGAGCGTTTCTTCAACGCCTCGAATTCCGCGTAGGTCATATAGACCTCACCGCGTATTTCGATGACCTCCGGCCAGCCCGATCCCTTCAAGGTCTTGGGGATGTCGGCGATGGTCCTGAGATTGGCCGTGATGTCCTCGCCAACCGCACCGTCGCCGCGCGTTGCGCCCTGCACGAACACGCCGCCTTCATAACGCAGCGAAGCCGATAGCCCGTCGATCTTCGGCTCAGCCGTGAAGGCGATGTCCAGATCCTTGTCGCGGTCAAAGAATCGCCGGCCCCGTTCGATGAAGTCAGCGACGTCCTGGTCGGTATAGGCTTTGGCGAGGCTGAGCATCGGCAGCGCGTGGCGCACCTTGGCAAAGCCTTCCGCTGGCGGCGCGCCGACCCTGCGCGAAGGCGAATCCTCGCGCACCAAAGTGGGGAAGCGCTGTTCGATGGCGAGGTTGCGCTGCGTCAGCGCATCATATTCCGCGTCCGTGATTATCGGCGCGTCCTCGCCGTGGTAGCGCCGGTCGTGCTCGGCGATCTTCTCCGCCAACCGCTTCAACTCGCTTGCCGCCTCGCTTTCGCTGAGCGAATCGACTGGTTTTTCGTCCATGCACTGCTCCCTCCACGGTGGCGCGACACAATAGAACAGTATTCTCTCATGAGGGAGAGACCAGACACGGAAAATCATTCCTGAACAGCAGGATGGAGCCATACCCTGACTCGGGTCACGAGCGCCGGAGACGACTCGTCTAGGCTGCCGCGGTGTTCTCCCGCAGCAGCCGCTCGGCCGCCGCGCGTGCTTCATCGGTGATGGTGGCGCCGGCGAGCATGCGTGCGATCTCCTCCTGCCGTGCCGCCCGGTCCATCTCGGCGATGCCGGTCGAGACCCGGTCGGCACCGCCTGATTTGGAGATCAGGAAATGCGTCGCCGCGCGCGCCGCCACTTGCGGCGCATGCGTGACCGAAAGCACCTGCACGCGTTTTGCCAGCCGCGCCAGCCGCTGGCCGATGGCATCGGCAACCGCGCCGCCGACGCCGGTGTCGATTTCGTCGAAGACCAAAGTCGGCGCCGACCCGCGATCAGCCAGCGCGACCTTGAGCGCCAGCAGGAAGCGCGAAAGCTCGCCGCCGGAAGCGACTTTCATCATCGGGCCGGGCCTGGTGCCGGGATTGGTGCGCACCCAGAACTCGACCTGGTCGATGCCTTCTTCCATGCGGCTCTCGGCATCGCTTGCGATCTCGACGATGAACTCGGCCCGTTCGAGCTTCAGCGCCGGCAGTTCGGCCATCACCGCCTTGGTCAGCCCGACGGCCGCCGCATGGCGAAGCGACGACAGCTGGGCCGCCGTAATGTCATAGGCCTGGCGCGCCGCTGCGGCCTGTTTCTCCAGCGCGTGCCGGCGCTCCTCGCCGGCGTCGAGATCGGCAAGGTCGGCAGCCATGGTGTCACGCAATTGAGCCAGATCGTCGACGGCGACGCTGTGCTTGCGCGAGGCGGCACGCAGCGAAAACAGCCGCTCCTCGGCTTTCTCCAGCCGCTGCGGATCATATTCGGTGGCGCGTAGCGCGGCTTCGACGCCCGACTGCGCCGCGTCGAGCGACAGCATCGCCTCGTCAAGCGATTTGACGACCTCTTCAAGCAGGCCGGGCGCTTCCGTCACCTTGCGCTGCAGCCGCCTGAGCAGGCTGGCCAGTTGCGGCAGCGGCGATGACGGGCCCGAAAGCACATCCTGCGCATCGTGGATTTCCGATGCGATCTTTTCGGCCCGCATCATCGAGGCGCGCAATTCGGCAAGCTCGGTCTCCTCGCCCGGTTGCGGATCGAGCCTGGTCAATTCGGCGACCGCTGCACGCAGATAATCGGCCTCGCGCGCCGCCGCCTCGACTTTGGCCCGGTGCCGTGAAAATTCCTGCTCGCAGGCGCGCCAATGCCGCCACGCCTCGCCGGTTGCCCGAGCAGCGCCGAGGTGGCCGCCGAAACTGTCGAGCAACTCGCGATGCGCGCCGGGATCGACCAAAGCGCGCTCGTCGTGCTGGCCATGGATCTCGACTAGTGCATGGCCGACGTCGCGCATCAGCGTCACGCTGGACGGCTGGTCGTTGACGAAAACGCGCGTGCGGCCGTCCGCCGTCTGGACGCGGCGCAGGATGACGTCGCCGTCGTCCTCGATGGCGTTTTCGGCAAGCAGCATGCGGGCCGGGTGGTTGCGCGGCACGTCGAACACAGCGATGACCTGGCCTTGTGCCGCGCCATGCCGCACCAGCGAGGCGTCGCCGCGGGCGCCAAGCGCCAGCGACAAAGCGTCGAGCAGGATGGACTTTCCGGCGCCGGTTTCGCCGGTCAGCACCGAAAGGCCGGACGAGAAGTCGATATCCAGCTTCTCGATCAGAACGATATCACGGATCGACAGCCTGGAGAGCATGGTGACGCGCCGCTCAGGCGCCGGTGATCAGCTTCCCGGCCTTGGAGATCCACGATCCGGCATTCTCGCGCGGCTCGAGCCCACCACTTTGCAGGAGCTTGTAGGAATCCTTGTACCACTGGCTGTCTGGATAGTTGGTGCCGAGCACGGCCGCAGCGGTCTGCGCTTCCGACGTCAGCCCCATCGCATAGTAGCTCTCGGTAAGACGCGCCAGCGCCTCCTCGACATGGCGTGTGTTGGAATAGTTCTCCACCACGTTGCGGAACCTTTTGACGGCGGCGATGTATTCGCGGCGCTCGAGATAGTAGCGGCCGATCTGCATCTCCTTGCCGGCGAGCTGATCGTTGGCGAAGCGGATCTTTTCCTTGGCGTCGTCGGCATATTCGGAAGTGGGCCAGCGCGTCACCAGGTCCTGCATCGTCTGCACGGTAAGACGCGCTTCCTTCTGGTCCTGGGTGACGTCCTTGATCTGGCGGTAGTAGCTCAGCCCGATAATATATTGGGCATAGGCTGCATCGTCGGTCGATGGGTAAAGGGTCAGGTAGCGCTTGGCCGAACCGATCGCCTCGTCGTAATTGCCCTGACGATAGTCGGCAAAGGCACCCATCACCATCGATTTGCGGGCGAATTCCGAATACGGATGCTGGCGGTCGACGGCATCGAATTTGCGGCTTGCCTCCTGCAGGCGCCCGGCATTCAGATTGGCGAGCCCCTGGTTGTATAGAACGTCCGCCGGCTCGGTCTGATCGACATAGGTCGAAAGATCGACGTCTTTCTCCGAAGACATGCAAGCCGACAGAAACAGCGATGGAACGACCACCGAAAGTGCCAGGAAAACAGCCCGCCGCGGCGCCTTCGATTGATCAACTCGCTTGAAAAACATGATTGGATTCCGCCCTTTCGGCGTCATTTCAGTCGACGGCAGCAGCCATAAACCATAACCGCCTTGCCCGGCAACGCTATCCCCGGCCAATCGCACATTTTTGTGGCGGTTTGGCGCCACCCCGAAAGCTGTGCGATTTGGCCAACCAGTGATGCATCCATGCAACACAGCTGATCGCAAGAAGAGCCGCAAAAACGTTAAGAATCAGATCATCCAGGGCGCATAGAGGGCCGCGTTGACGGCGCTCATCTCCGCCGTACGGCCGCGCTCACGGCGCGTCGTCTCGACGATCTCGAAGGCCGAGCGGTCGGACAAGAGGCGGCGCAACGCCGCGGCGTTCAGCCTGTGGCCGCCACGATAGGAGCGGAAACAGCCGATGAACCGGGCGCCGGCGAGCGCCAGGTCGCCCATCGCGTCCATCGTCTTATGGCGCGCGAACTCGTTGGGATAGCGTAGGCCTCCCATGTTGATCACGCGGTTGTCGTCGCCGATCACCAGGGAATTCTCCAGCGAGGAGCCGAGCGCGTAGCCGGCCGCCCATAACCGCTCGACGTCCTTCATGAACCCGAAGGTGCGGGCCCGCGCGACGTCGCGGCGGAAAATGTCGGCATTCATGTCGGATGCAAAAAGCTGGCGGCCGATCGCCGGGCTCTCGAAATCGATCTCGATCTCGAAGCGCGTGCCGTCATAAGGCCTGAACTCCGCCCAGCAGGCGCCGTTCTCGATGCGAACCGGCTTGACCACCCTTATGTAGCGACGCTTGACCGGCAGCGTTTCGATGCCCGCTTGGTCCACGGCCTCGACGAACATCACCGCGCTGCCGTCGAGGATAGGCACCTCACGGCCGTCGATTTCGATGACCAGATTGTCGATTCCAAGCCCGAAAAGCGTCGCCATCAGATGCTCGACCGTGGCAATGTGCTCGCCTTGCGGATCGCCAAGCATGGTGCAGAGGTCGGTAGCGCCGACCTCGGAAACCAGCGCGCGAAATTCGTGGCTTCCGCTTGCATTCGAAAGCTGGAAGACGACACCCGTATCGGCATCTGCCGGCAGGAAATGGACGGTGACCGGGTTGCCGCTGTGGACGCCAATGCCGGTCAGCGTCGCACGCGATTTAAGTGTCGTCTGATAGTCGTGCAAAACAATCCCCATAGCCCATAACTGCCTAGGTCCGCTTCATCTGCCCTGAGGGCGCGGCTCTTGATTAATCGGCAGGCAGGGCCACTTCCCCGAGACTCCCAGCAAACCGACTTTGGTCGGTGGCGAAGATAATAGTCCCGCAGGGAGACTCCAAATCACGGTTTCTTACTCTCTGTAACCGCTATCCAGCGCGGGAGCGCCTCGTAAGTCCTTGTTTTAAAAGCACTTTTAATGTTAACAGGCGAACAGTCTCCTGCTCGCCTGTTAACAACTGTTACGAACCGTTAACAGATCAATTGGCCTGTCGGCGCAGAAAGGCGGGAATCTCCAACTGATCGTCTTCCTGGACAGCCCGGCTCTGCGGCGTCAGGCGGCCCTGCTCGTCCAGCTGGCCGCGGCGCGGCGCGTAAAGTTGCGGATCCTGGCTGGCCAGGCGGCGCACTTCGGCCGGCGCCTGGCGCAGTTTCGGTTCGCGCGGCTGCGCCGGCTGCAGCCGTGCAGGCTCCTCCTCGCGGCGGGTCAGGCCGTTGGTCAGGCGCTTGAGCAGCCCCATCGGACCGCTGTTTTCGTGGTCGGCCGGACGGGCCTTGGCTTCCACTTCGGCCTTCACCTGCGGCGGGAAGTCCTCGACCCGCGGCATGCGCTGGGGTGCTGCGGCAATCGGCTGCGGCATTTCACGCTGCGGAGCGGGCTGCATCGCTTGCTGAACCATGGGCTGCGCTATCGGCTGCTGCTGAGCCGGAGGCGCCTGGAAGATCTTGCTCTGCGGACGGAAGTCTTCCGCATGGGCGACCGGTACCGGGCGGGCCTGCGCCATCGCTGCCGCATTCGCCTCGGCGAGCTGAATGGCCTCGGCGACCGGATCGGCAGCACGTGATTCATAGATCGGTTGCTGGACAGGCGCCGGGCGCATTTCCGTGACCTGAGCCGCCGGGCGGCTGACCGGCTTCGGCGGAGCCGTGCGGATGGAGATCGGCGCGGCAGCGATTTCGGCCGCCGATTTGTCGATGCCGGTGGCGACAACCGACACGCGGATAACGCCTTCGAGTTCCTCGTCGAAGGTGGCGCCCAGAATGATGTTGGCGTCCTGGTCGACCTCTTCGCGAATGCGCGTTGCGGCCTCGTCGACTTCGAACAGGGTCAGGTCGCGGCCGCCGGTGATCGAGATCAGCAGGCCCTTGGCGCCCTTCATCGAGGTCTCGTCGAGCAGCGGATTGGCGATGGCGGCTTCCGCCGCGGCCATTGCGCGGCCCTCGCCCGAAGCCTCGCCGGTTCCCATCATCGCCTTGCCCATTTCGCGCATGACCGAGCGGACGTCGGCGAAGTCGAGATTGATCAGGCCTTCCTTGACCATCAGGTCGGTGATGCAGGCAACGCCCGAATAGAGCACCTGGTCGGCCATGGCGAAGGCATCGGCGAAGGTGGTCTTGTCATTGGCCAGCCGGAACAGGTTCTGGTTGGGAATGACGATCAGGGTATCGACGCATTTCTGCAGTTCCTCGATACCCAAGTCGGCCGTCTTCATACGGCGCTGGCCTTCGAAATGGAACGGCTTGGTGACGACGCCGACGGTGAGGATGCCTTTTTCGCGAGCAGCGCGTGCAACGACGGGAGCCGCCCCGGTGCCGGTGCCGCCGCCCATGCCGGCAGTGACGAAGCACATATGCGTGTTGGAGAGATGATCGATGATCTCGTCGATGCACTCTTCCGCAGCCGCGCGCCCGACTTCAGGCTGCGATCCGGCGCCGAGACCCTCGGTGACATGCGCACCGAGCTGGATCAGCCGCTCGGCCTTCGACATTGTCAGTGCCTGCGCGTCGGTGTTGGCCACCACGAACTCGACGCCGCGCAAGCCGGCGGTGATCATGTTGTTGACGGCATTGCCGCCGCCGCCGCCGACACCGAACACGGTGATGCGCGGCTTGAGCTCGGTGATGTCCGGCTTTTGCAGATTGATGGTCATTGTCTTCGTCCTTTGCCTTTCCCGCCGCTTCGCCGCCGCGGCCGCCTATGGGGCTGTCCCCGTCAAATTAAAAACTGTCTCTCAACCACTGACTCATTCGATGCAGTTTTCCGCCTGTTCCGGTCATCCGGAGACCGGAAATTCCCTTCGCCGGACGGCTCTCGAAGCTCGCCATCTGCGGGTAGATCAGAAGTCCGACCGGCGTCGAAAAGGCCGGCCCCTTGGCCGCCTCCGGCAGGCCTGCCACGCCGAGCGGGCGGCCGATACGCACATTGCGGCCAAGAATGCGGCGCGCCGCTTCAGGCAGGCCTGCAAGCTGGCTGGCGCCGCCGGTCAGCACCACACGCTTGCCGACGGCATTGCCGTAGCCGGATTTGTTCAGCCGGTCGCGCAGCAGTTCCAGCGTCTCGTCGATGCGGGCGCGGATGATGCGTGTCATCACCGAACGTGGGATCTGCAACGGCACCTCGCCGTCCTCGCCGATCGGATGGATCGAGACCAGGTCGCGGTCGTCGGCACTGCCGGGCAGCGCCGAGCCATGCATCACCTTCAGCCTTTCGGCGGCATCGAGCGAGGTCGACAGGCCCTTGGCCATGTCCAGCGTGACGTGGTTGCCGCCGATCGCGATGGCGTCGCCATGGACGAACTTGCCCTCGGAAAACACCGAGATCGTCGTGGTGCCGCCGCCCATGTCGATACAGGCCGCGCCCATTTCGAGCTCGTCATCGACCAGCGCGGCAAGCCCGCTGGCATAGGGCGTCGCCACCATGCGCTCGACCGACAGATGCGAACGGTTGATGCAGAGCTCCAGATTGCGCAACGGCGCCGCGTCGCCCGTCAGCACATGCATGTCGACGCCAAGCTGGTCGCCGACCATGCCGCGCGGATCGCGCACGCCGCGCTCGGCATCCAGCGAAAACGCGACGGGAAGCGAATGGATGACCTCGCGCTCGGCCCGCAGCGCCTGCTTGGCGCCGGCGGCAAGCACACGCTTGATATCGGCCTGGTCGGCCTCATGGCCGCCGAGATTGATGGTGGCCGAGAAGGCCTCGCTCTTCAGCCGGCCGGCAGTCATGTTGACGATCAGCGAATCGACCGTCAGTCCCGCCATGCGTTCGGCGGCGTCGACGGCAAGACGGATGGCGTGCTCGGCGCGGTCGAGATCGATGACGACGCCCGATTTCACGCCTTGCGATTTCTGGTGGCCGATGCCGATCACCTGAATGCGATGCGAGCGTCCGCGCAGCAGCTTGCCATCGTCGCGCGGCTTGAGCTTGGCCACCACGCAGCAGACCTTGCTGGAGCCGACATCCAGCACCGTCAGTATGCCGGACCGGCGCGCCGAGGCATCGCTGTTGCCGCCAAGCCAGTTCATATCTTCGTCTCCGGCTTGCGCTTCAGCATCTTGGGCTTTTCGTTGAGCGCGGCCTGGCGCTGTGTCGCCGCTTCCGGCGTCAACTGGACGACCAGACGATCGGAAAGGCGCATGTCGACGGCGGCGATGTCGCGCGTCAAAAGCCCGTTCTCGTGGTCCATCCTGACCAGGTCGGCAATTGCCTGGTCCTCGCCGTCTTCGGGAAGCTTGACCGTGATGCCATTCTCAAGCTTGAGGTCCCAGCGCCGTTCGCCGATGCGGATATAGCCTTTGATCCGCGCGGCAAGCTCCGGATATTTCTTGATCTTGGCAAGGAAATCCGGCGCCTTGGCCGGTGCGCCGGTGCCGATGATCAGCGGCAGCAATATCTGCTTGCCGCCGGAGAACGGCGCAATGACGGTGCCGGATTTCTCGATGACCGAAAGCGCGCTGCCTTGCTGCCACAGCGCGAACGGCTCGCGCTCCTCGACGCGCACTTCCAGCGTATGCGGGTAGACTTTGCGCACTGCCGCGGCATCGACCCAGGGCAGCGTGGTGATGCGTTCGCGCGCAGCTTCGGCATCAAAGCCGATCAGCGAGGTCCAGCCGTCGAGCTCCAGCCTGTCAAGGATATCGATCTCGGAGGTTTCGCGGTTGCCGACGACCTTGACCTGGTCGACGGCAAAGCCGGTGCGGGCGGTAACGCTCTGGACGATGGCGTCGGCGTGTCCGCCGAGATAGGCGCCATAGGCGCTAGCCGATATGAGCAACGCCGCCGACAGGATGGCAGCGGAATAGGGCGGCGCTTCGAAGTCGCCCTCGCCGAGGCGCGCCAGCACGCGCACCGGCCGGCGAAGCAGGCGCGGCAGCACGAAATGGTCGAACGACAACGGCATGCCGAACAGCGTCGGCCCGGCCGCGCCCTTCCCCTTGCCCTGTCCCCACTTCAACGCAGACACGAAGCGTCCTCCACCATCCAACTCAACAAATCGCCGAACGAGTGTCCCGCTTGCGCGGCGATTTCCGGCACCAAAGACGTCGGCGTCATACCCGGCTGGGTGTTGACCTCGAGCCAGACAATTTCGCCGTTCTCGGAGTGACGATCGTCATAACGGAAGTCCGACCGGGAAACGCCCCGACAGCCGATAGCTTGGTGAGCCTTGAGTGCCAGTGTCTGTATTTTTTGGTAAATATTCGATGAAAGTTTTGCCGGGCATTCGTGTTTTGATCCGCCCGCGACGTATTTTGAATCATAGTCGTAGAAGGAATGGCCGGTCGGGATGATCTCGCAGACACCGAGCGCCACATCGCCCATCACCGCGCAGGTCAATTCCCGCCCGTGCACATAACGCTCGACCATGACCGTATCGCCATATCTCCACTCGGACGAGCCAATGATCTGCGGCGGATGCGACTGGCCTTCGTGCACGATGACGACGCCGAAGCTCGATCCTTCGTTGACCGGCTTGACCACATAGGGCGGCTTCATCGGGTGCTTGTTCTGGATGGCGAAGCGATTGGCCACCTTCGATTCCGCCACCGGAATACCGGCCGCCTTGGCGACCTTCTTGGCCTGCTCCTTGTTCATCGCGAGCGCCGAGGCAAGCACACCGGAATGGGTATAGGGAATGGCGAGGTATTCAAGGATGCCCTGGATGGTGCCATCCTCACCGAAGGGGCCGTGCAGCGCATTGAAGACGAGGGCAGGCTTGAGCTCGGTGAGCACCGAGCCGATGTCGCGCGAGACGTCGACGCGGGTGACCTGGTAGCCCTCCCCCTCGAGCGTATCGGCGCAGGCTTTGCCCGACGACAGGGACACGGGCCGCTCGGACGAGAATCCACCCAGAAGGACGGCCACGTGCTTGCTTGTCATTCCCCGTCATTCCCTCTCACAGCAGGCCTGCACCATCGTGCATGACCCGAAAAGCATCGCGCGCACTCAAATACGCCGAGCAGCTTTGCTCCCGTGTTTCCGCAACATTGAGTCCGAGTCTCCCGGCAGGTTGCCCCCCAGACGGAAACGCGAGTAACGCGTCGAAACGACTCAAATCAGGAAACGCTTCAGGGCAGAGAATCAGAGAGTTGATTCGCTGGCAAGTGCTTACGATTCCGATGGATTCACTTTCCGCAAAAACGGCAGCAAAATGTGAATTCATGAGGTCCGAAAGGCAACGGTCTTCGAGTTGCGCTAAAGCAGCTGCCCGAGAAATTCCTGAACGGCATGGCCCGGCCGAAAATTGCCGATGCGCTTGATCTCCCACTGCAGCCGGATGCCCGATCTTTCGAGCACGCGCGCACGCACCGTCTCACCGAGATATTCAAGCTCGTAGCCTGTGGCGGTTCCGGTGTTGATCATGAAGTTGCAATGCATCGGCGACATCTGCGCCCCGCCGACCATCAGGCCGCGGCAGCCGGCCTTGTCGATTTCCTTCCAGGCCGAGGTGCCCTCGGGATTCTTGAAGGTCGAGCCGCCGGTCTTTTCGCGGATCGGCTGTACGGTCTCGCGATGGTTCTGGACAGCATCCATCGCAGCCTTGATCGCCGCCTTGTCCTCGGGAACGCCTTCGAACAGCGCCGATGTGAAAATCAGCCCGGACGGCGCCGCTGAATGGCGATAGGCATAGCCCATGTCGGCATTGCTCAGCGTATGCACATTGCCCTTGCGGTCGAGCGCCCGCACCTCGACGACACGCTCGCGCGTCTCGACGCCATTGGCGCCGGCGTTCATCCTCAGCGCTCCGCCTATGGCGCCGGGAATGCCGTGGTAGAAATGAAAGCCGCCGATGCCGGCCTCGTAGGCAACGGCCGCAACGCGCTTGTCGGGCGTCGCGGCGCCCGCCTTGATCGTGGTCGGCGCAATCACTTCGGTCTCGCCAAAGCCTTTGGCCGAAAGCCGGATGACGAAGCCCGGAATGCCGCCGTCACGGACAAGCAGGTTCGAGCCGACGCCGACGATGGTCAGCGGTATTTCCTCGGGCACCGCCTTCAGGAACGCGGCAAGATCGTCCTCGTCGGCCGGCTGGAACAATGCGTCCGCGAGCCCGCCGGCTCGGAACCAGGTGATCTTGTCCATCTCGGCATTGGGCGTGATGCGGCCGCGCAGTCCGGCAAGCCGGTCGCCAAGCTTCTCGATCAACGCCTGGCCGCGCATCATGAGATGGTCCCGCCGAGTTCCTTGGGCAGCGCATAGGCCCATTGGGTGATGTTGCCGGCGCCGAGGAAGACGACGAAATCGCCCGGCTTCGCCACCTCGCGCACGATCGGCGCAATCGCCGCCGGACCTTCGATGTAGCGTGCGTCGCGATGGCCGCCGGCGCGGATGCGCGACACCAGTGCGTCGGACGTTACCCCCTCGATCGGTTCCTCGCCGGCCGCATAGACGGGCGCCACCATTACCGTATCGGCGTCGTTGAAGCAGACGGAAAACTCGTCGAACAGATCGCGCAGCCGGGTGAAGCGGTGCGGTTGGGTAACGGCGATGATGCGGCCCTTGGTAGCGCTGCGCGCGGCCTTCAGTACCGCCGTGATCTCGACCGGATGATGGCCGTAATCGTCGAACACATCGACGCCGTTCCACGAACCGGTATGGGTGAAGCGCCGCTTGACGCCGGCGAAGGACGACAGGCCCTTCTTGATCGCCTCGGCCGAAAGGCCGAGCTCATGCGCGACGGCAATCGCCGCCGTCGCGTTGGAAACGTTGTGGCGTCCGGGCATCGGCAGCCGCAGGCCGGCAATCGTTATCTGACCGTGCGTCTTGCGGTCGCGGATCACCACGTCGAATTCCGAGGTCGGGCCGTCCATGCGGTGATTGGTGAAGCGCACGTCGGCCTGCGCATTTTCGCCATAGGTGATGACGCGCCGGTCCTCGATGCGGCCGACCAGCGCCTGTACCTCGGGATGGTCGGTGCACATCACGCCGAAGCCGTAGAACGGCACGTTCTCGACGAACTGGCGAAACGCCTCGCGCACTTTGTCGAAGGACCCGTAATGATCGAGATGCTCGGGGTCGATATTGGTGACGACGGCAATCTCGGCCGGCAGCCTGAGGAAGGTGCCGTCGCTCTCGTCGGCCTCGACCACCATCCATTCGCCGTCGCCCATGCGGGCATTGGTGCCATAGGCATTGATGATGCCGCCATTGATCACCGTCGGGTCGAGCCCGCCGGCTTCGAGTAGCGTCGCCACCATCGAAGTCGTCGTCGTCTTGCCATGCGTGCCGCCGATCGCCACCGCTTGCCGGAAACGCATCAGCTCGGCCAGCATCTCGGCCCGCCGCACGATCGGCAGCAACTTCTCACGCGCCGCCTTCAGTTCCGGATTGGATTTCTTGATTGCGGTGGAGACGACGACCACCTCGGCCTCGCGGAGGTTTTCGGCCTGGTGGCCGACGAAGCATTCGATGCCCTTGTCGCGCAGCCGCTGCACATTGGCGCTGTCGGCCTGGTCGGACCCTTGCACCTTGTAGCCGAGATTGTGCAGCACCTCGGCGATGCCGCTCATGCCGATGCCGCCAATGCCGATGAAATGCACGAGGCCGATCGTCTGTGGCATCTTCATGCGTGCGTCTCCTTCCTGAATCCCGAAACGGTTTTCCTGGACGCAATAGCCTCTGTCAGATCGGCGAGCAACCGCGCGGCATCCGGTTTTCCGGACGATTTCGCCGCCGCGGCCATTGTCGCCGCCCTGCCTGGATCATTCATCAGCCCGCCGACAAGCGCGGCGATCCGTTCCGCCGAAAGCGTGGATTGCGGATGCACCTCGGCACCGCCCGCTGCCGCAAGGGCCGCCGCATTCGCCGCCTGGTCGTGGTCGAGCGCGTGCGGATAAGGCACCAGCAACGCCGGCCGGCCGATCACCGCGATTTCCGATACGGTCGATGCGCCGGAGCGCGACATCACCAGATGCGCCGTCGCCAGCCGCGCCGCCATGTCGGTGAAGAAGGGCGACACCTCGGCCTCAATGCCAAGCGCGGCATAGGCGGCTTTCACCCGCGCTCCATCGTCGGCGCGCGCCTGCTGCGTGATCGCCAGACGCCTGCGCTGTGTATCTGAGAGTTGAGCGATCGCCGCCGGCACCGCGTCGGAAAAGAACTGCGCGCCTTGGCTGCCGCCAAACACCAGAAACCGGAACGGCTCTTCGCCGCCCGATGCGGCGTAAGGCGTCTTGGCTGCTTCCAGTACTTGCGGCCTGACCGGATTGCCGGTGGTCACCGTCTTGGCGCCAGCGGCACTTGTGTCTTCCGGCAGGAACCCACCGGCAATGGCGTCGACGCGGTCGGCGAGCGCCCGGTTGGCGCGGCCCATCACCGCGTTCTGCTCGTGGATCAGCGTCGGCACCTTGCGCCGGGTGGCGGCATAGAGCGGCGGCAGTGTCGGATAGCCGCCGAAGCCGACCACGATGGCGGGCTTGATGCTGGCGATGACGGCCGATGCCTGCCGCACCCCGCGCCAGATTTTCCAAAACGCGGCGAGCACGGCAAAAGGATTTTTCGACCCCATCGTCGCCGACTGGATCGGATGGATGGCGGCTGCCGGGAACTGCCCGGCAAAGCGCTCGGCGCGGTCGTCCGTCGCCAGATGCACCGTCCAGCCGCGCCTGGTCAGTTCGTGCGCCAACGCCTCGGCCGGGAACAGATGTCCGCCCGTGCCGCCAGCCGCCAGAAGGATGACCCCCTTCGCCATCTCACTCCGCCGGCATCGCACGCGGCGACGGCATGAAGCCCAGCTGCTTGCGCTTTTCCGGGCGCTTGCGCGTCAGCGCCAGCACCATGCCCATCGAGATGGCGATCGCGATCTGCGAGGAGCCGCCGTAGGAGATGAACGGCAGCGTCATGCCCTTGGCGGGCATCAGCTGCAGATTGACGGCCATGTTGATGACTGACTGCAGGCCGAAGACCGTGACCAGGCCGCCAACCGCGTAGCGCGTGAAATCGTCCTGCTCCTTAAGCGCCGTGTTGAGGCCGCGCAGCACGATGAAGCCGAAGATGGACATGATGAAGAAACACATGATCAGCCCGAATTCCTCGCCGGCGACCGAGAAGACGAAGTCGGCATGGCTGTCGGGTATGACCCGCTTGACGGTGCCCTCGCCCGGCCCGACGCCGAACCAGCCGCCATTGATCAGCGCCTCGCGGCCCATGTCGACCTGGAACGTGTCGCCCTCGCCGGTCATAAAGCGGTCGATGCGGCCGGCAACGTGCGGGAACACCGCATAGGCGGCGAACACGCCGCCGACCCCGGCAGCACCCAGCGCGACGATCCACAGCCACGGCAACCCGGCCATGAAGAACATCACCCCCCAGGTGCCGAGCACCAGCATGGTCTGGCCGAGGTCAGGCTGCGCCACCAGCAGCGAGATGACCAGCGCAAGCAGCAACATAGCGAACAGATTGCCCGGAATGTCGGGCTGGCGCTTGTGCTCGGCGAACAGCCAGGCGCAGATGATGACGAAGGCCGGTTTCAGGAACTCGGACGGCTGGATCGACAGGCCGGCAAGCGACACCCAGCGCCGCGCGCCCTTCACCTCGACGCCGATATAGAGCACCGCCACCATCAAAAACAGCATGATGCACAGCATGACCAGCGCCATGCGCCTGATCTGCCTGGATTCAAGAAACGAGACGGCCAGCATCACCCCAAGCGCGGGAATGGTGAAGATGATCTGTCGTGTGGCGAAGTGGAAACTGTCGAGGCCGATGCGTTCGGCCACCGCCGGGCTTGCGGCGAAGGACAAAACGATGCCGAGCCCCATCAGCGACAGGAACGCCGCCAGGAACCAGCGATCGATCGTCCACCACCAGGTCGCAACCGGGCTTTTGTCGAGACGGCTTTGCATTATCGTGTCCCTCCGATGGGCTTCACGCCATCAATGGCGGTTGCGGCTTGCCTGAACGCCTCGCCGCGCACTTCGAAATTCTTGAACTGGTCGAAACTGGCGCAGGCCGGCGACAGCAGCACCACCGCCTCGCCGCTGTCATCCTTCGCTGCATCGCGGGCGGCGTGCTCGACCGCAGCGGCCAGCGTGCCTGAGATCTCGTAGGGCACCGCCTCGCCCAGCGTCGCGGAAAAGGCCGGTGCGGCTTCGCCGATCAGATAGGCCTTGGCGACGCGCGGGAAGAAGCCGCGCAAAGGCTCGATGCCGCCCTCTTTCGGCAGGCCGCCGGCGATCCAGTAGATACGCGCAAAGCTCGACAGCGCCGGTGCCGCCGCGTCGGCATTGGTCGCCTTGGAATCGTTGACGAACAGCACATGGCCCTTGCGTCCGACCTGCTCCATGCGGTGCGCCAATCCGGGAAAGCTCTCTAGTCCCGACTGGATCTCGCCGAGATCGAGCCCGACCTTGAGGCAGGCGGCGACGGCGGCCAGCGCATTCTGCGCATTGTGCTGGCCGCGCAGCGAACCGATGCCTTCGAGAAAGGCGATACGGCTGTAGCGGCCATGCACCGCCTCCATCAGATTGGTGCCGTCGGCGAAATAGCCGTCGGTCAGCGGCAGGCGCTTGGAAATGCGAATGACCTGCCGGCCCGCCCGCTCCAGCCGGTCGGCGATCTGGGCGCACCAGGAATCGTCGACGCCGATGATTGCCGTCTCGCTGCCGGCCACCAGCCGCTCCTTGATCGAGGCGTAGTGTTGCATCGTGCCGTGGCGGTCGAGATGGTCCGGCGTCAGATTGAGCAGGACGCCGGCCGTCGGATTGATCGAGGGGGCAAGATCGATCTGGTAGGACGAGCACTCAACCACATAGTGCCGCTCGGGCTGCGGCGGATCAAGCGTCATCACCGCGCGGCCGATATTGCCGCCCATCTGCGTGTCGCGCCCGGCCGATTTGAGGATGTGCGCCGTCAGTGCCGTGGTCGTCGACTTGCCGTTGGTGCCGGTGATCGCAATAAAAGGTGCTGCCGGCGCCCGCGCCGTCCGCTCGCGGCAGAAAAGCTCGACATCGCCGATGATCTCCACGCCTGAACCTCGCGCCAGCTCCACCGTCCAGTGCGGCTTCGGGTGCGTCAGCGGCACGCCGGGCGACAATACGAAGGCTGAGAACCTCGCCCAGTTGGCGCCGCGCAGGTCTGCGGTCGCAATACCGATCGCGCCGGCCTTGGCGACGCTGTCGGGATTGTCGTCCCAGGCAAGGACGTCAGCGCCGCCCTCGATCAGCGCGCGCGCCGTGGCAATCCCCGAGCCGCCGAGCCCGAAGAGCGAAACGCGCTTGCCTGAAAAGCATGCGGCGGGGATCAAGCGGCCTCCTATCTGAGCTTCAGGGTCGACAGGCCGACCAGCGCCAGGATGACGGCGATGATCCAGAAGCGGATCACCACCTGGCTTTCGGTCCAGCCGAGCTTTTCGAAATGATGGTGGATCGGCGCCATCAGGAAAACGCGCTTGCCGGTCATTTTGAAGTAGCCGACCTGGATGATGACCGAGAATATCTCGACGACGAACAGGCCGCCGACGATGACCAACACAATCTCGTGCTTGGTCGCCACCGCGACCGTGCCGATCAGCCCACCCAGCGCCAGCGAGCCGGTGTCGCCCATGAAGATTGCCGCCGGCGGCGCATTGAACCACAGGAAGCCGAGCCCGGCGCCGATCACCGCGCCGAGGACCACCGCAAGCTCACCGGTACCGGGTACGAAATGGATCTGCAGATATTCAGCGAATACCGCGTTGCCGGAAAGATAGGCAATGACGCCGAAGGACGCCGCCGCGATCATGATCGGCACGATCGCCAGTCCATCGAGGCCGTCGGTCAGGTTCACCGCATTGCCGGCGCCGACGATGACGAAGCACGAGAACGGGATGAAGAACCAGCCGAGATTGACGAGAAGCTCCTTGGCGAAAGGAAACGTCAGCGATGACGAGAACGGCGCCTGGCCGTTATGCATGATCACCCAGGCGGCGATGCCGGCAATGACGAATTCGAGCCCCAGCCGCGCTTTTCCGGAAAAGCCGAGATGCGATTGTTTCGTCACCTTTAGGTAGTCGTCATAAAAGCCGATCGAGCCGAACCCCAGCGTCACCAGCAGCACCACCCACACGTAGATGCTGGACAGGTTCGCCCACAGCAGCGACGAGCCGACGATGCCGGACAGGATCATCAGCCCGCCCATGGTCGGCGTTCCAGCCTTCTTGAAATGCGTCTGCGGCCCGTCGGCGCGGATCGGCTGGCCCTTGCCTTGCCGCAGCCTCAGCGAATTGATGATGGTCGGTCCGAAGATGAACACGATCAGTGCCGCTGTGATCAGCGCTCCGCCGGTGCGGAAAGTTATGTAGCGGAAGACGTTGAAGACCGAGATCTTGTCCGCAAAATCGACGAGCAGTGTTAACATGCGCTTGCGTCCCCCGGACCGATCCTAGGTCTGTCTGCTGGTTGTGGCTTCCGCCGGAAACTTGCCGAGCAATGCCTCGACCAGCTTTGAAAAGCCTATGCCTTTCGACGATTTGATCATGACCACGTCGCCGGGCTTCAATTCCGATAGAAGCACCGGCTTCAGATCTTCCGCGCCGGCGCGGTACTCCGTCTTGATCTCGCCGGGCAGCACGTCGGCCAGCGCCCGCATTTCCGGGCCGCCGAGAAAGACCGTGCGCGTGTCGGTGCCGACGATCAGGTCGGCAAGGGCGGCATGCAATTTCGCCGAATGGCTGCCGAGCTCGAGCATATCGCCAAGCACGGCAATTCGCCTGCCCTCGCCCGACACCGGTGTCGTGTTGAGCAGTGCCATTGCAGCGCTCATCGAGGCCGGATTGGCGTTGTAGCTCTCGTCGATCAGCGTGATCGGGCCCTTGGGATGGCGCAACACATAGCGCTTGCCGCGTCCGCGTTCGGGCGAAAGATCGGCCAGCGCCTGAGCAACCCTGGTGACGTCGGCGCCGACCAGATGCGCTGCACCCAGCACCGCCAGCACATTCTGCACCATGTGGCGGCCCGGCGCGCCGATCCTGGCGACGATCTCGTGCCCGCCAATCTTGGCGGTGATGACGGAGTGATCGGCATTGAGCTCGCATTTGATCAGTTTGAAGGTCGCCCGGGCATTCTCGCCGAACCCGTAAACATGCTCGACGCCGGCCTCTTTCGCCATCTTCTCCAGCAGCTTCCAACGCGGGTCGTCGCGGTTGAGAAGGGCGGCGCCACCGGGCTCCAGCCCTTCGAAAACCTCCGCCTTGGCCTTGGCGATCTCGTCCAGATTGCGGAAGAAGCCGAGATGAGCGGCCGCGATCAGCGTGACGATGGCGACATGCGGCCGGACCATCTTGACCAGCGGCCGGATCTCGTCCGGATGGTTCATGCCGATCTCGAAGACGGCATAGTCGCAATCCTGCGGCATGCGCGCCAGCGTCAGCGGCACGCCCCAATGGTTGTTGAACGACTGGGCCGATGCATGCACAGTGCCGACCGCGGACAGAGCGTGGCGCAGCGCTTCCTTGGTGGTGGTCTTGCCCGCCGAGCCGGTCACGGCAATGACCCTGGCCTTTGAGCGAGCGCGCGCCGCGACACCGAGCTTTTCCAGCGCGACAAGCACGTCCTCCACGACGATCATCGGTGCCGTCAGCCGCCCCAGCGACGGCAGCTTGCCCTCGGCGACGACAAGCACGCCGGCGCCCGCCTTAATGGCGGCGGTGACGAAATCGTGGCCGTCCATCGCCTCGCCCTTGATGGCGAAGAAGGCGTCTCCTGGCTGCAGGCTGCGGCTGTCGATGGAAATGCCGGCGATGCCTTCAGGCATCGGACCGAGCGGCCGGCCATCTATGGCCGCAACCAGCGCCTCGGAGGTCCACAGATAGTTCACGCCGCATGCTCCCTGAGCGCCGAGCGAACTTCCTCGTGATCGGAAAAATGCAGCGTCTCGGTGCCGATGGTCTGGCCTTCCTCATGGCCCTTGCCGGCCACGATCAGCGTGTCGCCGGCATGCAGCATGGCGACCGCCTCGTGAATGGCCTTGGGGGGGGGGGCGCGGCGGCGCCCGCCCGCCCCGGGCGGGGGGGGTGGGGGGGGGGGGGGGGGGGGGGGGTGGGGGGGGGGGGGGGGGGGGGG